>CAZADC010000005.1:0-4525 GCA_964483755.1 uncultured Planctomycetaceae bacterium
GCGAGCTGTTCGGGCACGAGCGGGGGGCGTTCACCGGCGCGGTGATGCAGCGCAAGGGCAAGTTCGAGCGGGCCCACGGCGGGACGCTCCTGCTGGACGAGATCTCCGAGACCAACGAGCGCCTCCAGGCGGAGCTGCTGCGGGTGATGGAGCAGCAGCAGTTCGAGCGGGTCGGCGGGGGCGAGCCGGTCCGCGTCAACGTGCGGATCGTCAGCACGTCCAACCGCGATCTCGCCGCCGCCGTCGAGGAAGGGCGGTTCCGGCGCGACCTGTTCCACCGCATCAGCGGGATTCACCTGAGCGTCCCCGCCCTGCGTCACCGCAGCGAGGACATCGTGCCGTTGGTGTGGCACTTCGTGAACGAGTACGCCGGCGAGACCGGGCGGCGGATCACGGCGCTGGACGACGGGACCGTCGAGCTGTTCGAGAGCTATCCATGGCCGGGCAACGTCCGCGAGCTCCGCAACATCGTGCGCTCGGCGCTGATGCTCGGGGACGGCCCGACCTTCACGCTCGAGGGGCTGGACGTGCTGCGGGCGCGGCTGGACGTGCCCGCGACGATGGATACCGACACGCTCCACCTGCGCGACCTGGAGCGGGAGGCGATTCTTGAAGCCCTGCGCCGGACGCGCCGCAACCAGGCGAAGGCGGCCCGGCTGCTGGGCATCACCGACCGGACGCTGCGCGAGAAGCTGCGGCGCTACCGCGAGTCGGGACACTACGAGCCGGCCGAGCCGGCGGGAGAGACCCGATGGCAGGCGACGTGAACGTCACCGAGGCCCTTCACGCGGCGCTGCGGGCGGCCGGCGCGAAGCAGGCGGCGATCGCCAACAACATCGCCAACGTCGACACGCCCGGCTACCGGCGGCGGGACGTGCGGTTCCAGGAGCTGCTCGCCCGGGCGGTGGAGCGCGGACGGGGCGTCGGCGACGTGCAGCCGGAGACGTTTCAGCCGAAGGACACCCCCCTCGACTCGACCGGCAACGACGTGAACGTGGAGCAGGAGATCGCCGAGCTGATCAAGAACAGCGGCGCATACAAGACCTACCTTCGTCTGCTGAGCAAGACCTACCGGCAGATGGAGTACGCCATGAGGACCGAGTAGCGGAGAGCGATCATGGGCAACGCCATTACACCGGTCGACATCGCGGCGAGCGGGCTTCTCGCCCAGCGGACCCGCATGGACGTGATCGCCGGGAACATCGCCAACTCCTCGACGAACCGCACCCCGGGGGGCGGACCCTACCGCCGCCGGGAGGTGGTGCTCTCGACCGACGGCGATCTCGCCGGCGTGAAGGTCGACCGCATCGTCGAGGACACGACCACCGAGCTGAAGCGCATTTATCGGCCCGGAAGCCCCTACGCCGACGCCGACGGGTTCGTCGAGATGCCCAACGTGAATCTGCCGACCGAGCTGATGGACCTGACGGTCGCGAACCGGGCCTACCAGGCGAACACCGCCGTTCTGCGGCGATACGGGGAGATCATGGAAGTCACGCTGGAACTGTTGAGATAGCGTCGCCGACGAAGCGGCGACGGACGAGGAGTGACCAACGATGAGCGGAATCAACCCGATCCAGGGACCGGCGCCGCTGCCCCCGACGCGGGGCGCCGCCGGCGCGGGCGTCGGTCGCGACGAGGCGGCCGGCAAGTTCACCGACACGCTCAAGAGCGCACTGGACGCCGTGAACGGACGCCAGCAGGCCTCCGCCTCGGCGATCCAGGATCTGCTGACGGGCAAGTCGGCCGACGCCGTGCCCGTCGTCGCCGAGATGGCGAAGGCGGACCTGAGCTTCAAGCTCCTGATCGGCGTGCGGAACAAGGTCATCGAGGCCTACCGGCAGACCATGAACATGCAGGTCTGACCGGGTACGAACGGGACTGATCGAACGTGGCGCGGATCCTTCAGAATCTGAGCGCGGCCTGGCAGCGCCTGGGACTCATCCAGCGCGTGGTGCTCGTGGGCGTGGTGCTGGCGTGCCTGGCGGCGGGGGGGCTGCTGCTGGGCTGGGCCCGCCGGCCGACACTCGCCATGCTCTACAGCGGGCTCGACGCCGAGGACGCCTCGAAGATCGTCGAGCACCTTCGCGACCAGGACGTGCCCTTCGAGCTCGCCGACGGCGGGACGACGGTGAAGGTGCCGGTGGACAAGGTCTACTCGGTCCGCCTGGAGATGGCGTCCCGCGGGCTGCCCGGCGGGCAGGAGGCGGGCTACCGCATCCTCGACGAGGAGAAGATCGGCACGAGCCCGTTCGCCCAGCGCGTGAACTACGCCCGGGCGATCGAGGGCGAGCTGGCCAAGACCATCCGCCTGCTCGAAGGCGTGACCGCCGCCCGCGTGCACCTGGTGCGCCCCGAGTCGCCCCTGTTCGCCGGGAAGGCGGAGGGAGGCTCGGCGACGGTCGTGCTGCGGATGAAGCCCGGCTGGCGACCCAGCGCCGGCAACGTCGCCGCCGTCGTGCACCTGGTGGCCGGGAGCGTCGAGCACCTGGCGCCCGAGAAGGTGGTGGTCGTCGACTCCCGCGGGCGCCTGCTCAGCGGCGCGGGCGAGCACCAGGGGCTCGCCGGACGCGCCGGGACCTTCCTCGACTACAAGACGCAGGTCGAGGAGTACCTCGCCGACAAGGCGGAGGGCATGCTCGCCGCCGCGCTGGGACCGAACCGGGCGACCGTCAAGGTCAACGCGGTCATCGACACCAGCAGCGTCAACGAGACCACCGAGAAGTTCAACCCGGACGAGAAGGTCGTCACCAAGGAGGAGATCACCGCCAGCTCCTCCAACCCGCCCGCCTCGGCCGAGGGCGGCGCGACCGGGGAGACCAAGGAAGAGACCACCAACACGGAGTACCTCGTCAGCCGGACCGTCCAGCAGCGGACGGACCTGCCCGGCAAGATCACCTCGCTGTCGGTGGCGGCGTTCGTCGATCTCTCGCCGCCGGAGAGCGACCAGGAGGGCGCCCCGGCCGGGGAGGCGATGACGGTCCAGGACGTCGAGTCGATCATCTGCAACGCGATCGGGCTCAAGGAGGAGACCGACACGTGGAAGGTCGTCGAGACGAGCTTCGCCTCGAAACCGGTGCAGGCGGACCTGGCGCCGCCCGAGCCGGCCGGGGGGTGGACGAGCCCGGACTTCCTGCTGGAGATGGCGCGGCGGTTCTCACTGGGCATCCTGGTCCTCGGCGCCCTGCTGGCCCTGCGGATGTTCCGCGGCGGACGCAAGGACGACGCGTCGGCCGGTGAGCTGACCGGCGAGCAGCGTCCCGCTCTGGCCGGCGGAACGGGATCGCCGGAGCGGGCGCTGGCGACCGCCTCCGGCGAGATGGACCCCGAGGCGCTGCGGACGCACATCACCAACGCGCTGGAGAACAATCCCGAAGAGGTCAAGCGCCTGTTCCTGAGCTGGATCGACTCCGAGAAGGGAGATGCGTAAGTGGCGGTCAGCGGGGCGCGAAAAGCCGCGATGCTGCTGATGAGCCTGGACCCGTCCACCGGCGCCCAGCTCCTCCGCTCCGCGCGCCCCGACTCGATCGCCGAGATCGCCGCCGAGGTGCAGTACCTTCGCGAGAACCGCGAGGCCCGCGACGAGGCGGTCGATTCCATCGTCGAGTTCTTCCAGATGCTCGTGGGGCGGGCCCGCAGCGGCGGTTTCGTGCAGCGCCTGCTCGACGCCGCGGTCGGCGTGAGCGAATCGCCGAAGCTGATGGCCGAGGTGCAGCAGCGAATGCGCCGACGCGACCCGTTCGTCGAGATCCGCCGGGCCGAGCCCGCCGCTCTCGCCGAAGCCCTCGCATCCGAGTCCGGACGGGTCGCCGCCATCGTGCTGGCGGAGCTGCCGCCGGAAGCCAGCGCCGCCGTGCTCGAGCTGCTGCCGGCCGAGACGCGCCCCGCCGTGGTCCAGTCCATGACGGCCGGGCAGCCCGTCTCTCCCGAGGCCCGGATGCGGATCGCCGAGGCCATCCAGTCCCGCCTGGCCGCGGCCGCGGACGAGGACGAGGATCAGCCGGTCGCGCCGAAGCCCGCGGAGGGCGGGCAGGTCGATCCCCGCCTGCGCCGCTCGGCGTTGGTGCTCCGGCGTCTCGACGCCGACACCCGCCAGGAGCTGCTCGACGGGCTGACCTCCCGCGATGCCGAGGCCGCCCAGGCCGTGGTTCGCATGATGGTGCTCTGGGAGGATCTGCCCGAGGTGACCGACCGCTCGCTCCAGGGCGGGCTGCGCGGCATCGGGGCGGGGGAGCTGGCGCTCGCCCTGATGGATGCCGACGAGCGCACGGCCGCCAAGATACGAAACAACGTTTCCGAACGTCTTCGCGCGACGATCGCCGAGGAGGCGTCGCTGATATCGTCGCCGAAGGCCGCAGACATCGAGCAGGCGCGGGAGCAGATTCTTGACTCACTTCGCGAGCTCAACGCCGCCGGCGAGCTGCAGTTCGACCAAGGGGGCGGACCGTGAGCGACCCGGTGCGAATCACGTTGCCGCGGAAGCCCGCAGGCGTGCGCGTGACGGACGGCGGTTCGAGCCCGACCG
>CAZADC010000005.1:4535-29189 GCA_964483755.1 uncultured Planctomycetaceae bacterium
GAGCTCCGGCGGCAGCTCGACGCGGAGGTCGCGCAGCTGCGGACCGCACAGGCTGCGCTGAACGCCGCCGCCGCCGAGCTGCACAAGGCGCAGGCGGAGGTCCGGGCCGCTGCGGAGCGCCAGCTGCTCGACCTTGCGATGGCGATCGCCCGCAAGGTGCTGATGCAGGAGATTCAGGCCGGGCGATACGAGATCGACCCGATCGTGCGGGAGGCGTTGTCCCGCGTGCCGGACCGCACCCCGGCCGAGGTGCACCTGAACCCCGGCGACATCGAGCGCTGCGGCGGGGTCGACACGCGCGACGACGCCGAATGTCCGGTGCGCCTGACGGCCGACGCGAACGTCGCACCGGGCGAGTGTCTCGTGGTGACCGACGACGGAACCGTGGAATCGACGATGGAAGGGCACCTGGGCGAGATCGACCAGGCCCTCACGACGGAGTGACGATGGCGCTGGACCTGGACAAATTCCGGCAGCGGCTGACGGGCGTCGACCTGATGCCCTATCGCGGGCGCGTCGTGCGCGTCGCGGGGATGGTGGTCGAGTCCAAGGGCCCGCCGGTGGGCGTGGGGCAGCTCTGCGAGATTCGCCCCGCCGACGGACGGCGCGTTCTGGCGGAGGTGGTCGGCTTCCACGACGACAACCGCGTCCTCCTGCCGCTGGAGGGGATCGAGGGCGTCGCGCCGAGCGACCCGGTCGTGGCCCGCTCCAGCCCGCGCCGGCTCCGCGTGGGCGAGGGCCTGCTCGGGCGCGTGCTGGACGGGCTCGGACGCCCGATCGACGGCGCCGGGGCGCTGGACGGATTCGAGCAGCGCCCGCTGGAGAACGCCTCGCCGCCGCCGCTGCAGCGCGCGCGCATCATCGAGCCGCTGGCGTTCGGCATCCGCTCGTTCGACGGGCTGCTGACCTGCGGCAAGGGACAGCGCGTCGGCATCTTCGCCGGCAGCGGCGTCGGCAAGAGCACGCTGCTGGGCGAGATCGCCCGCGTCTCCGACGCCGACGTGAACGTGGTCGCCCTGATCGGGGAACGCGGGCGCGAGGTACGGCAGTTCCTCGAGGAGTCCCTCGGACCGGAGGGACTCGCCCGCAGCGTGGTGATCGTCGCCACCGCCGACGCCTCGCCGGTCCAGCGGGTCAAGGGAGCGATGACCGCCATTACGGTGGCCGAGTATTTCCGCGACCGCGGGCGCGACGTGCTGTTTATGATGGACTCCCTGACGCGGTTCGCTCAGGCGCAGCGCGAGATCGGGCTCGCCGCCGGCGAGCCGCCGACCACGAAGGGCTACTGCCCGAGCGTCTTCGCGATGCTCCCGAAGCTCACCGAGCGACTCGGCGCCGCGGGAACCGGCAGCGTGACGGGCGTGTTCACGATCCTCACCGAGTCGGACGACATGAACGACCCGGTCGCCGACGCGGCGCGAAGCCTGCTTGACGGGCACGTGGTGCTCTCGCGGCGGCTTGCCGAGCAGGGACACTACCCGGCCGTCGACATCCTCCAGAGCGTCAGCCGGCTGATGCCGTCCATCACGACGGGCGAGCACCGCCTCGCCGCCCGGCGGTTCCGGGCGATCTACGCCACGTATCGCAACGCCGAGGACCTGATCAACATCGGCGCGCTCGCCCAGGGCGGAAATCCGCGGATCGATCGGGCCGTGTCGCTGATCGACTCGGTCAACGACTTCCTGGTTCAGCCGACCGGCGCGCCGTCGCCGTTCGACGAGACGGTGCGGCGGATGTGCGAGATCACCGAGTCCTGGGACTTCCTGCTCCCGGAGGCCGACCGCGTCGGCGCCGGAGACAACGGATGATGACGGAACGCCATGAAACGATTCGACTGGCCGCTGCAGCGACTGCTCGACGTCACCGCCCGGCGGGAGAGCGCCCGGCGCGCGGAGCTGGTGTCGCTGACGAACGCGACCGCGGGCGCGCAGGGCGAGCTGTTCGCGCGCCAGGCGGCGCTGCGGACCGCGATGGACGAGCTGGCGCAGGGCTCGTTCGCCGGGCGGGTCGGACTGCAGGCAGCCGCGATGGCGGCGATGCCCGCCGAGCGGGCCCGCCGCGACGCGATGAAGCGGCGCCTGGCCGAGCTTCGCTCCCGGCGCCGCGAGGCGCTGGACGCCCTGACCGAGACGCGGCGCCTGCGACGGACGCTGGAGCGCCTGCGGGAGAAGGCGTGGCGGCGGTGGCGGGAGGAGGCGGACCGCGCCGAGCAGAAGGCGCTGGACGAGAGTTCTCAGACGGCCTTCGTCCGGGCCCGAACCGAGGCCGGACGACAAGACGAACGGGAATGACCCATGGGTGACAAGAGCAAGTGGATCATCGTGGCGGTGCTGGCGGTGGTGACCTTCGCGGCGTCGTACCTGCTGTCGGGCATGTTCGCGGGCGACGAATCCGACGCGCCGGAGGTCGATCCGGCTTCCGATGAACCCGGGACGCCGGGCGTGACCCCCGCGGCCGCCGGGGTCGAGATCGGTCCGAAGGGGGAGGAAGTGACCCGTCTCATGGGGGAGCTGCGGACGCGCCTGGCCGAGTGCAAGCGGCGCGAGGAGGAGCTGGACCGGCGTGAGGAGCGGATCAAGCTGGCGCGCGAGGCGCTGACCGCCCAGGCCGAGCAGCTCGAAGCGCTGCGGATGGAGCTGGTCGGTCCGCTGACCCGCCTGAAGGACGCCCGCGACGCGCTGGAGAGCACCCGTCTGCGGATCACCGCCGCGGAGAAGGACAACCTGAAGAAGACCGCGGCGATCTACGAGAAGATGGACTCCGCCGAGGGCAGCCGCATCCTCGGCGAGATGTGCGCCGGCGGGCAGGAGAGCGATGCCGTGCGGATTCTGCGGTTCATGTCGGAGCGTTCGGCGGCGAAGGTCCTGGAGGAGTTCGAGGACAAGACCCTCGCCGCCCGCCTGTGCAACCAGATGAAGCGGATCGAGGAAGAGAGTTGAGCGGATGGATCTGGGCACGATCATCGGGATCATCTGCGGTTTCGCCTGCATCGCCACGGCGGTGATGTCGGGGGGGACCGGGAAGATCTTCATTCACATTCCGTCGATGCTCATCACCGTGGGCGGGATGCTCTCGGCAACGCTGATCCACTTCTCGCTGGGGCAGGTGCTGCGCATTCTGCCCGTGGTCAAGAAGACGCTCTTCCACCGCCTTCCCTCGCCGCAGGAGGCGATCCAGAAGATGGTCGACCTGGCGGCGATCAATCGGCGGGACGGCGCGCTGGCGCTCGAGCAGCACCTCGACGACGTCGACGAGCCGTTCATGGTCCGCTCGCTGCAGATGGTCATCGACGGGCAGGACCAGGAATCGATCGACGAGATTCTCACCAACGAGATTCACTACCTGCAGGAGCGCCACGCCTCGGGCAAGAAGGTCCTGGACTTCATGGGCGCCTCTGCGCCGGCGTTCGGAATGATCGGCACGCTGATCGGCCTGGTCAGCATGCTCACCAACCTCAAGAATCCCGACCAGATCGGCGCGGGCATGGCCGTCGCGCTGATCACGACGTTCTACGGCGCCCTGATGGCGAACCTCGTGTTCATCCCGCTGGCGGGCAAGCTGGCTACCCGCTCCAAGGAGGAGCGCCTGCTGCGGGAGATGGTCCTCCAGGGCACGCTGGCGATCGTCGCCGGAGAGAGCCCCAGCAGCGTTCGCGAGAAAATGCAGACGTTCCTGTCGTCCAGGGCGCGCGAGGAGCTGACGCCCGGCGACGCCGTGCAGTCCGCCCAGTCCAAGGCCGCCTGATGAAGCCGACCCGCCGCCCACAACCCGACGACGGCGATCCGGGCATTCCCGCCTGGATGACGACGTTCAGCGACTGCATGACGCTCCTGCTGACGTTCTTCGTGCTGCTGCTGAGCTTCTCGAGCTTCGACGACGCCGCGCGGGCCCAGCTCGAAGGCGCCTTCGAGCAGCGCCAGAGAGACTCGGTCAGCGACAGCTCGCAGCTTCGCGACGATACGCTCCTGCCCGAGCCGGAATACGAGAGCGACTACACGCGGGAGGGCTCGGAGCAGCCGACCCGCGAGCCGCCCCGCAGGACGCTCAATCCCCGGCGGCGCGAGCCCATCATCAACGCCGACGCGTACAAGGACGTCCGCGTGCTGACGATGCCGGCGTCGAAGCTGTTCTACGGCGGCGGGGCGATTCTCACCCCCCGCGGGCGATCGCTGCTGAAGCGCACCGCCGAGTACATGAAGTTCGTTCCGTGCCACGTGATCGTCAGCGCCGCGCCGTCGCGGGCGGCCGCCGGGGACGGCGAGGCCCGCAGCGTCGCCCTGCGGCGGGCGATGACGGTGATGGACGACCTGATCGGACGGGGCCTGGACGCCGGGCGGTTCCGGCTGTCCGACGCGGACCCCGCCGACGCCGACGCCCCGGATGCGACCGTCCGGCTGGCGATGTACGCCGCGCCCCCGGGCGAATAGCGAGAGACCGACCGTGAAGAAGCGTCCTCAGACAACCGGCAGCGACGACGACGGCGACGGCGGCCAGCCCATGTGGATCGTGTCGTTCACCGACATGATCACGCTGCTGCTGGCGTTCTTCGTCCTTCTGCAGGCGTTCGCCGCCGACCAGGACCCGGACCTGTTCCACGCCGGACAGGGCTCGTTCCGGCGGGCGATCGAGGGGCTGGGCATGATGACGTTGCTGTTCGGTCAGCCTTCGACGATCGAGGGGGTCGAGCGCAAGCGCCGCCACCCGACCGAGGAGCAGGACGAGGAGGACCGCCGACGGGTCCTGGACGCCGAGGACGACAGAATCCGCGAGATTTTTCGTGAGCTTCGGGACATGACGAGCGTTCGAACGGCCGATCATAGTCCAAGGACGACGCTGGCGCTGACGACCGGCGTGCGGTTCGGGCCGGGCGAGGCGACGCTGTCCGAGCAGGACGCCGAGTCCCTCGACGCCCGCGCCGCGGACATCGCGAGAACCGTTCCCGCCGGACGCCGCGTGCGGGTGAACGTCATCGCCGGCGGCGCCGACTGCGCCGGCGAGACGGAGGCGTGGTGGGTGTCCGCCCGCCGGGCGTCCGCCGCCGCCGCGTGTCTCGGCAAGGCGCTCCGCCGCCACGCGCCGGCGCGCGAGTGGACGGTGCGCTCGTGGGGATGCGGGCGCGGGCGGTCGGACGGGACGACCGACGAGACGCTGCGGATCACGATCGAGGAAGGTGCGCTGTAGATGGCCGAACCGAACGAGAGCAATGTGACCGACGCGCTGGTGGGCGAGGAAAAGTCGTCGTCCGGCGGCGGGGGCAGGATGTGGATGGTCGCGGCGCTCGTGGTGGCCGTGGCCGCCGCGGGCGGGGGCGTCCTGCTCAGCCGCATGACGTCCGGCGACGCCGCCGCGGCCTCCGAGCCGGGCGAAGCACCCGCTCCGCCCGAGGTGGAGGACTGTGTCTATTACGACATGGAGCCGGTCACAGTGAACCTCAAGGACCCGCGGATGACCCGACACGTCCGGGCGACGCTGACGCTGGCGCTGGCGCCCGATGACGCCGGGATGGCCCAGAGACGCATCGAGGAGAAGCTGCCCGAGCTGAAGAACTGGCTGATCGTCTACCTCAACGACTGCACGCTGGACGACGTCAGCGGGGCCCGCAGCCTCAACCGGATCCGTCGCGACGTCGAGGACGCCTACAACGAGATATTGTGGCCGGACTCGCGCCCGCGCATATCGCGGGTCACCTACAAGGAATGGGCGGTGCAGTGACGAGCTCCGCGAACAAGCTGGTGCTTCGTCTGCTGCGGGCCGCGCAGAAGCGAACCGGCGGCCGCACCGGCGACGACACGTCCGCCCGGGAGTACGACTGGTCGGTTCCCCACGCCCTGACGGCTGAGGGAATCCGCCGGGTCGAGCGGGGTGCGGACGACGCGGCCGCGCGGATCGCACGGGCGCTCGCCTCCCAGCTTCACGAGGAGATCGACATCCGGGTGCGGCAGGTCCGGGAGTGCTACGGCTCTCAGCTGGCCGATGCAGCGCAGCAGGCGGTGTGGACCGCCGTCGAGGGGCGGGACGGCGCGGTGACGGCCGCGGCGTGGGCGCCCCGGACGGTCGGGCTGGGCTGGGTGGACAAGGCCCTTGGCGCCGAGGGGTCCGACGACGCGGCGGGGCGGGAGCTCTCCATGCTCGAGCGGGGGATCCTGACGGACCTGATGACCCGCCTGACCGACACGGCGCTGGCGAGCGTCGCGACGAGCCGACCCGCAGCCGGGGCGGCCGAGCTCCTCGACGGCCCGCCGGAGGTGGACGACGCGGCCGCCATGTGCGTGCTCGAGTTCGCAGCCGGCGAGGACGGCGAGACCGTGTTCGCCCTGGCCGTCGATTCCGACGCGATCGAGGCCGCCGGCGGAGGTGACCCCGACCGCGCCCGCGACACCGAGCGGATTCGCTCCTGCATCCATCGTGTTCCGGTCAGGACGAGCGCCTGGCTGGGCGAGGCCCGCCTGCCGGTGCGGGATATCCTGTCGCTCCAGCCGGGCGACGTGGTGCTGCTGGACGGTGGCGCGGCCCGTCCGCTGGATCTCAAGGCGGCCGGGCGGACCATCCTGCGCGGCGCACCGGTACGCTGCGGCGGGCGGTACGCGCTGCGAGTCACCCGACGATGCGATACGACGCCCCGCGGGTCGCACGGCGGCGACGCCGCGAACAGTGACGGAAGGACCCGACGATGACCCGGACGCAGACTGAAGCACCCGTCGATGACGCCGCGGAACAAGGCGTCGGCATCCAGGAAGCGGAGCTCGACGAGGCCGCCGAGCAGATCGTCGCCGGCGGCGGCGGGCAGATCGACATCCTGCTCGACACGGCCATGTCCGTTCACGTCCGCCTCGGAGACGCGGAGGTGCGCGTTCGCGACCTGCTGGAGCTGGCGCCGGGTTCGGTGCTGGCGCTGGACCGGGCGGTCGGCGAGCCGGTCGACGTGTACCTGCGCGGCATCCGGTTCGCCACGGCGAAGATCGTCGTCGTCGATGATCGCATCGGGGTGCGGATCGAGGAAATCCTCGCCGCCGACGAGCCGGACGACGCCCCGGATGAGACCGCCGACGGCGAAGGTTGAATCCATCGACAATGTGGTGGGGATGCGCCGCGCCGCTGATCCGTCGGTCGGCGGGTCGGCGCATGGTTTCTGGGCGCGCCGCGCCTGATTTCTCCGATCCGGCCGCACCGTGACATCTCTCTGGCCGTTTCGCCCGCAGCGCCGTGTGCAGACGGTCCGGCCGCGCCGGGGGCGCCTTCGGCGTAAGGTCCTTGATCTGCTGAACCTATGGCGACTGCCATCGCTCGGCGCAGCCCTGCCGGCGCCGTCTGCGTCAACCATTTGCGGATCGCTTCTCCTCGTCCGCGAGGCTGGCACGCGATGTGCACAATCACCGGACATGAGCGACATCCGTCCGCACATACGGCTGGTTCGCGTCTGGCCGATCGCCGCCCTTGCGCTGCTCGCGCTGATCGCCGGCGCCCTGCATCTGGCCGGCGGGCCTGACGCCGCCGCGCGCGCCGCCACGGATGAAGCGGCGACACAGCCCGCAACCGGCCGCCAGCCGACGACGGCCGCGACAACGCCCCGGACAGACGGATCGGACGCCTCGACCGAGGGGAAGAGCCGGTCGGACGGGTCGGCGGACAACAGCAAGACGCTTGATGATCTGGGCATCTTCCCCACGGACGACGGGGCGGACCTCGGCGGACTGCTGGCGAGGATGCTGGCCGCCACGCTGGTGATCGTCGTGATCGGCGGCGTGGCGATCTACCTGCTCAAGCGGGTCCTGCCCCGGGTGGGCAGGCGCGGCGGGCGGCGGATCCAGGTCGAGGAGACCAGCTATCTCGGTCCGCGAAAGGCCGTCCACCTGCTTAAGGTCGGCTCGCGGCGCCTGCTGGTCGGCAGCTCGAAGGACGGCATCCACCGCATCGAGGACGTCACGGACGCCTTCGGGCCTGACTACGACGCGGTCGCCCGTGAGGTAGAGCGGGACTCGCAGGACGACGCCGGCAACGCCCGCGGCGCGTGAGCGTCCGGGCATCGAACGGATTCGACATGACTCGGCGAGCGGCGATCATCCTGGCGGTGCTCATGGCGGCCGCGACGGCTGCGCCGGCGCAGGACGCGTCACCGCCGACGCCGCCCGAACCGCCCGCCGCCCCGACCACCGACGGGGATGCCGCCGAAGCGACCGGGACCGCGCCCGCGACGATCCCCGATGCCGACGACGTCTTCGGCGTGATCAACAAGGCGACCGGCGAGGACGGCGAGGCGGCCGACTGGTCGGCGCCGGTCAAGCTGGCGGTGATCTTCGCGCTGCTGGCGCTGCTGCCGGCGCTGCTGGTGATGATGACCGCCTTCACGCGGATCATCATTGTGCTGAGCTTCCTCCGTCGGGCGCTGACGACGCAGTCGATCCCGCCGACGATCGCCCTGATCGGACTGGCGCTGTTCCTGACGCTGTTCACCATGGCGCCGACGTTCGGACGGATGAACGGCGCGGCGGTCCGCCCGTACCTTGCCGACGAGATCACCTTCCCGGTCGCGATCGAGCGGGCGAACCAGGAGCTCAAGCGGTTCATGTTCCGTCAGACGCGGGGCGAGGACCTGGCGCTGTTCGCGGAGATGGGCGACGTGAAGGAGGTCTCGTCGGTCGAGGACATCCCCTCGCACGTGATGATCCCCTCCTTCGCCGTCAGCGAGTTCCGCAAGGCGTTCGAGATGGGCTGCCTGATCTTCATCCCGTTCCTGCTGGTGGACCTGGTGACGGCGGGCATCCTGCTGAGCACGGGGATGATGATGCTCCCGCCGGCGATCATCTCGCTGCCGTTCAAGATCATCCTGTTCGTGCTGGTCGACGGGTGGCGCCTGATCGCCCGCACGCTGGTGACGAGCTTCAACTGACACGGAAAGAGCCCCATGGACACGGACCTGGTGCTGTATCTCGGACGAAGCGCCCTGGAGACGGCGCTGCTGATGGCCGCCCCGGTGCTCGCGGTGACGCTGCTGGTCGGCGTGGGCGTGGCGATGCTCCAGGCCGTCACGTCCATCCGCGACATGACGCTCGGGCTGGTCTTCAAGCTCGTCGCGGTCGGACTGACGTTGCTGGTCTGCGGCGGATGGATGATCCAGATCGCGGTGACGTTCACCGCGCAGGTGTTCAATCACGTTCAGTCGATCGGAGTCGCGCGGTAGATGGAGCCGTGGTTCGCCATCCTGCTGCCGTTTCTGCTGCCGCTGGCGCGGATCAGCGGCATGATCGCCGTGATGCCGATCTTCGGCTCGCCGACGGTTCCCCGGTACATCCGCGCCGGGCTGATTCTCATGCTCACGGCGTTCTTCGCCTTCGCGCGTCCGGTGGGCATCCCGCCCGGCTCGCTGCACTGGCTGGCGGCGAGCGTGCTGCTGGTGCGCGAGATCGTCGTCGGGCTCGCGATCGGATTCGCCGCCCGGCTGATCTATCTCGCCGTCCAGCAGGGCGGGGTCATCGCCGCCCAGCAGATGGGCTTCATGGACGCGGGTGTGATCGACCCGGTCTCGGGCATCCAGTCCCAGCCGATCGCCACGCTGCTGGAGACCGCCTTCACGCTGCTTTTCCTCGCGGCCGGGGGGCACCGGCTGCTGCTGGCGATCGCCTGGGAGAGCTTCCGCCTGTTTCCGGTGTCCGAGGCGCCCGACATCGGCGCCCTGACGGCGGGGGTGGTCCGCGCGGGCTCGGCGATGCTCACCTTCGCCCTCAAGCTCGCCGCGCCCGTGCTGGCGGGCTTCCTCATCATGGCGGTGCTGCTGTGCATCCTCGCCCGCGTCCTGCCGGAGATGAACATCCTGCTGGCGAGCTTCCCGCTCCGCGTGGGGATGGGGCTGTTCATCGCGGCGGCCATCATGCCCGCACTGGACACCTTCACCGCCACGCTGGCGGGGTGGATGAAACGTTTTCTTCTGGGATGAACCGGACGTAGACCGACATGGCCGACAAGCCGGCGTCAGAACGGACCGAGCAGCCCACTCCGGAGCGCATCCGCAAGGCGCGCGAGGAGGGGAAGGTCCCCCAGAGCAAGGAGGTGCCCTCGGCGATGATGATTGCCGCGCTGCTGGGGTGCCTGGCGCTGGCGGGCGGCGGGGTGTACGACTGGGCGGCCGGCGAGCTGTCGGCCGGGCTGGGACGCGCGGGACCGGCCGTGCTGGACGTCGACAGCTTCCGCGCCCTGATGGGCGAGAAGCTGCTCGCCCTGCTGACCGTGCTGGCGCCGTTCCTTGCGGTCGGCGCGTGCACGTCCGTGCTGTCGTCCCTGCTGGTGGGGGGATGGGCCTTCAGCCCGAAGGCCCTGAAGTTCGACCCGGCGCGGATCAACCCGATCAAGGGGCTCAAGAACCTTTTCTCCCTGCGCTCGGTGGTGAACCTGCTGGTGTCGGTGAGCAAGCTCGCGGTGATCCTGCTGGTGAGCTGGCAGTTCCTCGCGAGCAAGCTGCCCGAAATGCTCGCGCTGCAGTGGGCCAGCCCAACCGGGGCGCTGCAGAGCGTCGCCGGGCTGCTGGCGGGGCTCGTGTTCCGCATCGCCGCGGCGCTGGCGGCGATCGCCGGTATCGACTGGCTGTACCAGTGGTGGCAGTACCGCAAGCAGCTCCGCATGACCCGCCAGGAGGTCAAGGAGGAGCGCAAGCAGCACGAGCTGAGCCCGGAGGTTCGCGGGCGGATGCGCTCGATGCAGATGGCGGCCGCGCGCAGCCGCATGCTCCGCGACGTGCCGCAGGCGGACGTCGTCGTGACCAACCCGACCCACTACGCCGTCGCCCTGCGGTACGACGGGGCGGCGATGGACGCCCCGCAGGTGCTCGCCAAGGGCGCCGACGTCCTGTGCTCCCGGATCAAGGAGATCGCGCGCGAGCACGAGATTCCCATCGTGGAGCGCCCCCAGCTGGCGCGTGCCCTGTACGCTGCGTGCGAGCCGGGCGACGCGATTCCCGAGGCGATGTTCGTCGCCGTCGCCGAGGTGCTCGCGATGATCTACCGCCTGAGGCGCAGACGCCTCGGCGGCGTGAGCGGCAGACCGAAGTCATGAGCGAACCGACCGACAACCCGGCCGCCCCCGGCGGCGAGCCACGCGGCGGGCTGCAGCGCCTGCTGGCGAGCAACGACATCATCTTCGCGCTCGGTGTGGCGATGGTGCTGTGCACGCTGCTGATCCCGCTGCCGACCTTTCTGCTGGACACGTTGCTGGCGCTGAGCATCGGTCTGGCGCTGGCGACGCTGATCATCGTGCTCTCGGCGCGGGAGTCGCTGGAGCTGTCGGCGTTCCCGTCCCTGCTGCTGGTGATGACGCTCTTCCGCCTGTCGCTGAACGTGGCGTCCACGCGGCTGATTCTCATGCAGGGCGACGCCGGCGACATCATCGAGACCTTCGGCTCGTTCGTGGTCGGCGGCGGGGGGCTGGGCTACTCCCGCCTGATCATCGGGCTGGTCGTGTTCCTGATTCTCGTGATCATCCAGTTCGTGGTCATTACCAAGGGCGCCGAGCGGATCAGCGAGGTGGCCGCGCGGTTCAACCTTGACGCCATGCCCGGCAAGCAGATGGCCATCGACGCGGACCTGAACGCCGGGCTCCTCGACGAGCAGCAGGCCAGGGAACGCCGCGAGAAGATTGTCCGCGAGAGCGAGTTCTACGGGTCGATGGACGGGGCGAGCAAGTTCATCCGCGGCGACGCCGTCGCCGGGCTGATCATCACCGGGATCAACCTCGTCGGCGGGTTCATCATGGGCCTGACGCGCGGCCTGTCGTCGGGCGAGTCGATCGAGACCTACTCGCTGCTGAGCGTCGGCGACGGGCTGGTCAGCCAGATTCCCGCCGTCATCATCTCCACGTCGGCGGGTTTCCTGATCTCCAAGGCCTCGACGCGGGACAGCGTCAGCCACGACCTGCTCCGCCAGATGACCCTCCGCTCCCGCCCGCTCGGCATCGCGTCGTTCCTGCTGGGCGCGATGATCTTCGTGCCGGGCTTCCCCAAGGCGCCGTTCGTGGTGCTGTCGTTGGGCACGGCGCTGCTGGCGCGGGCGCTGAGCCGCCAGACGCGCCGCCAGGAGCAGGCCGAACAGGCCCGGACTGAGACGGCGCCGACCGAGACGCCCGTCGAGGAGCTGCTCGACGTGGACAAGGTGACCGTTCAGGTCGGCCCGCGGCTGATCTCGCTGGTCGACCCCCGGCGCAAATCCAGCCTGTCGAACCGGATCTCGCCGCTGCGGCGCAAGTTCGCCGAGGAATACGGAATCATCCTCCCGCTGGTCCGCCTGCGGGACAACGTCTCCCTCGAGCCGAACACCTACGAGATCCGCCTGTTCAACCACCCCGTAGGGTCGGGTCGCCTCGAACCCGACAAGCTGCTTGCGATGGACCCCGGCACGGTGGAAAACGAGATATCCGGCGCGCCGGCGCGGGAGCCGGTGTTCAACCTGCCCGCGCTGTGGATCGACACGGAGACCCGCCCCGAGGCCGAGCTCAACGGGTACACCGTCGTCGATCCCGAGTCGATCCTCGTCACCCACCTGTCCGAAGCGCTCAAGCGCCACGCCCACGAGCTGCTCAGTCGCGACGACGTCCGGCAGCTCGTCGACCGCCTCGCCGACCGCCAGCCGACGCTGGTCAAGGAGGTCGTCGGGGACCTGGTGTCGATCGGGCTGCTTCGACAGGTGCTGCAGAACCTGCTGGCCGACGGGATTCCCGTCCGCGACCTGGCGCAGATTCTCGAATGCCTCGGCGACCAAGCCCACAAGACCAAGGACCCCGTCCTGCTGACCGAGCTGGCGCGGAAGGTGCTCCGTCGGGCGATCACCGAGCAGCACACCGACCCGGCCGGGCGGATCGTCGCTGTGACGCTCGAGCCCGCCGTCGAGTACGAGCTGTGCAGCGGGTTGACCAGCGAGGGCGGACAGGAGCGCCTTTCGCTCCCGCCCGAGAAGGCGGTCGAGCTCGTCCGTCAGGCGGCCGAGGCGTGGAAAAGGGCGATGGAGCAGGGGTACGACAAGGTCGTCCTGCTGTGCGATTACCGCCTGCGGCGCCATCTCGCCGAAGCGCTGGGGCGCCAGCTCCCGCAGCTTCCGGTCCTGGCGTACGACGAGATCGTCGACGGCACGGCGATGGAGTCGGTCGCGGCGATCCGGTTTGAGGTCGGCGAGCTGGAAGCGGCTGGGGCGACGGCGTGAAGCGGCCGACCGACGATCCACGATGAAGACATAGGACGATGGCGAAGACGGCGGCAATCGGAGCGTTTTTCGTGCTGGCGATGACGGCCGGGTTCAGCGGCGTGCCCGTGTTCGACAGCGCCCTCCGCGCCGTCGCCGGGGCGGCGGCGGTCTATGTCCTGCTCCGGTTCGCCGGCGAAGTGACGCAGTGGCTGGTTCGCACGAGCAGTCCGCTCGAGCAGCCGGGCGAGCCGGGTCGGAAGAAAGGACAGTCGTGAACACCTCTACGGACAAGTCGGCGCCGTCGGGCCTGTCGGCCGACGCCCTGCGCGCCCGCATCGCCCAGGCCTACGCGCGCCAGGACCGCCAGGCGGCCGAGGAGCGGTGGATCCTGGAGACGATCCCGCTCGTGCGCCACCTGGCGCGGCGGGTCGCGTCGACCATCTCGCGCCACGCCGACCTCGAGGACCTCATCTCGGCCGGGACGGTCGGACTGGTCAAGGCGGCCAGGTCCTACGACCCCGACCGCGACGCGGAGTTCCGGACCTACGCCTACATCCGCATCCGCGGGGCGATCATCGACGAGCTTCGCAGCCGCTCGTTCGTGCCCGCAACCGTTCACGCACGCTACCGCCAGGTGCAGGAGGCCTACCGCCGCCTGACCGGCCGGAACGGCGACCCGCCCGGCGACGCCGAGCTCGCACGCGAGGCGGGTCTGACCCGCGACGAGCTCTACCGCGTGCTGCAGGAGGCGCGGACACGACAGTTCCTGAGCATCCACGGGCTCGGCGGCGACAACGACGGCGAGCCGGCGCCGCTGGTTCCTCCTGATCGCGAACCACGCCCGGACGAACAGGCGGAGCGGAAGGAGCTGCTCGCCCGTCTCGCAGGCGCCATCCGCGACCTGCCCGACCGCGAGAGGAAGGTGATTCTCCTCTACTACGAGCGGGACCTGAACATGAAGGAAATCGCGGCGGTGCTGGACGTCAGCGAGCCGCGGATCAGCCAGATTCACGCGGCGGCGCTGTTCCGACTGTCCATGAAACTGAGGGACGACGATGGCCGGTGACACCGATTACAGCGTGCATCGCAGCGACGGCCCGCACGAGATCGGCCCGATGGTCTCGCTGCCCGACCGACGCAAACGCCGCAAGCCCCCCGAGCGGAAAAAGGGGCGGCACCGCAAGCCGCCGCCCGAGGAGCCCGAGCACGATGACGAGGCCGACGAGCAGAAGCCTCGCGGCGAGAACGACGCCGACGACGGGCACGTGGACTACTACGCCTGAGAGGAGAGCGCCGACGTGACGAGCGGATCCGTGCTGAAGAAGGACCGGGTGAGAATGGAAGGGCGCCGACGGATCGGCGGGCCGGCGGCGACGTCGGATTCCCCTCCGGCGCCCGGCGGACAGCCGACCGCCCGGCTGGTCAGCGTCAGCGACGCCGGCGCGCTGGTCGAGGTGACCTGCGCGTGCGGGCGAACGACGCTGCTGCAATGCGACTTTGATGCCGCCGCGGCGGCGAACGACGCCAGAGGGAGAAACAACGGATGAGATACCGAGCGATGATTGCGATGACGTGCGCCGCGGCGATGCTGCCCGCCGCCGGGTGCGATTTCCAGCAGATGGACGCCGAAGGCGATCGGCCGATGGTGCGCCGCGAGCCGCCCTCGCCGGGCGATACCGGGCGGGCCGAATACCTCGACCGGCCGGCGGTCCGCGACGAGACCGCGCCGCCGGAGGACACGGCCGTCGAGACGGCGTTGGAGTGGGCGCGGCGGTACGCCGAAGCGACCGGGCGGATCGACCGGCTCCAGAAGGAGAATCGCGACCTGATGCAGCGAAATCAGGCCCTCCAGGGCGAGCTGGACGCCTCGCAGCGGGACCTGGCCCGCGCGAAGAAGGAGCTCGGCGAGGCGAACGCCATGCTCATGGACATGGGCGAGGAGCTGGAGAAGTGGAAGACCGACGTTCTGGGCTTCCGCGACGAGATGCGCGAGGCCGAGCGGGTCCAGCTCGACGCCCTGGCGAAGATCCTTCGCCTGATCGGCGGGCAGGCGCCGTCGGAGGCGCAGAGGACGGCCGCGCGGACAACGTCCCGGGGAGGCGGCGATGCGACGCAATGACCCCACAGTTCGCTGGCGGCGGACATATGGGCGCTTGACGGCCGGTGCTGCGGCATTGCTGGTCGCGGCGTGCGTGACGTCGCCGGGGTGCACCGGTGACGAGCCGCCGTCGGCGCGCATCACGCACTTCGTCGACGAGGACTGTCTCGCCGGCGTCGGGCGGGTCGTGCTGGTGGGCTTCGTGCCCGAGGACACGCCGCCGGACATCGCCGCTGAGACGACGCAGGCGCTCGCCCAGGCGGTCAGTGAACGGCGCCTGTTCAACGTCGAGGTTGTCGAGCGGGACGGGCTGGACTGTCCGCCCGCGCTCGTCGGCCCGCGCGAGACGCTCCGCCTGTCGGACCTGCGGGACATCCGTCGTCGGTTCGGGTGCGACGCGATTTTGCTCGGGTGCGTGTCGAACTTCCGCCCGCACCCGCGGACCCGCATGGGGCTGACGCTGCGGATGATCGACGTGCGACGGGGCGAGCTGGTCTGGGCGGTCGATCACCGCTGGGACACCACCGACCGGCGGACCGAGCGTCGCATCCGGGACTTCTTCGGCGAGCGGATGCGGAGCGGGTACGAGCCGATGGACTGGCGCCTGGTGATGATCAGCCCCAAGGCGTTCGAGAAATTCGTGGCGTGGGAGACGGCGGCGACGCTGCCCGACGTGGAGTCAGGCGTCTCTCGGCAGCACGCGGGGCGAACTTCAGTAGAAACTGAGAAAATTCCGTGACAATCCGCTTAAGCTTTCGCGGCTCGCGTCGACAATGAGACCGGAGCAACCCGGAGAACCATCGTGCGAATTGACGGCCCGAACAGTCTGAACGCCTACGAAGCCGCCCGGCAGACTCCCGGCGGCGCCCGAGAGACCTCGCCCGCCGGCGAACGCGGCGATGCCGCCGACCCGGCGGATGCGGCGGGCGTGGACGCCGAAGCCCGACCCTACGTCGGAAAGGCGCTGGCGGCGGACGACGTCAACCTCGAAGCCGTTACCGAGGCCCGCAACCTCCTGGACGCCGGCGAGCTCGACACGCCGGAGGTCATCCGGCGAGCGGCCGAGCGGATCGTCTCTGACGGCATCTGACAGCGCGGCCTTTCTCACCTTCGTTTGCGCTTTACCGCTCCTCGGCGGGCAATTTCCGACTTTTTCGCCGGGCGATTTTCCGACGCGTGTCCGTGAGTTCAGACCACCGTCCCACTCTGACGTAAAATCTGTTTCGGCAGGGATTTGAGGACGTCGTGCAGCCGGGCGTCGCCTCTTACCACGGCGCATCGACTCCGGGAAGTCCCGCAGATTTCTCTCCCTCTTCGCTTAAGTTCCCCAGCTTCCCATCGATAAGTCAGGCTGGAACGAAGAGCCCCACTCGGTGTGGGGGACCGGAACGTCGCGCCTCGCCCCACGGGTCCGGCATTCCGGGAAGCGGAAACGCTTTGCGTGCAGACTGCGGAAGTCTGCAGCGCGGTAAACCCAGTTGAGGGAGAATACAGATGCTGGCAATCAGAAACAATCTCATGGCCGAGATGGCTTCCCGTCAGTTGGGCCAGAGCTACGACGCTCTGACCAATTCGGTGGCGAGGCTGTCGTCCGGTCTGCGGATCCGAGGCGCGCAGGACGACGCGGCCGGGTTGGCGGTCCGGGAGCTGATGCGTGCGGACATCGCCACCCTGCGACAGGGCTCGCGAAACGCCGCCGACGGCATCAGCATGCTGCAGACCGCCGAGGGCGCCCTCGGGTCGGTCGACGAAATCCTCGTCCGCATGAAGGAGCTCGCCGAGCAGGCGGCGACGGGCAGCTACTCCTCCGAGCAGCGGTCGATCATGAACAGCGAGTTCGCCCAGCTTGCCGAGGAGATCACCCGCATCGCCGAGTCGACCACCTTCAACGACATCAACCTGCTCAACACCGACTCCAGCTACGCCATCCACGTCGGCTCCAGCGAGACGATCACCGTCGAGGCCGCCAAGATGGACGCCGGAACGCTGGGGCTCAGCAAGACGTTCGAGTACAACACGAACGACAACAAGGCGACCAGCGCGTCGGCGGCGTGGTACACGGCCGACGGGACCGCCTTCGAGTTCAACTTCGCCACCGACGGGATCACCCCGACCGGCGGCGACTTCTCGGTGACCCTCGAGGACGCCGCCGGCGGCGGGCAGGACTCCTGGACGATGACCGAGATCCGCGACGCGATCAACGACGTCACCCGCGACGCGGGCAACAACGACGAAGGCATCAGCGGGTACGAGGCCGCCGAGATCGTCTACAGCTCGGAGACCGGCGAGTACACCCTGAAGCTCAACGCCTACACCGCCGGCGACCACGACATGACGGTCACCACCGGCGCCGACGTGCTGGCGGCCGCGTCCTGGACCGCACACAGCGGTTCCGATGCGGCCGGCGTGTCGGTCGACACGCAGAACAACGCCGTCAACGCCCTCGCCGCGCTGGACGACGCCATCCAGACCAAGGACGAGGCCCGCGCCTCGTTCGGGTACGTCATGAACCGGCTCGAGTACGCCAAGAGCGTCACGGACATCCAGGCCGAGAACCTCGTGTCCGCCGAGTCGCGAATCTCCGACGTCGACGTCGCCACCGAGATGGCCGCCATGACGCGCAACCAGGTGCTCGCCCAGGCGGGCGTCAGCATGCTCGCCCAGGCGAACCAGATGCCGCAGATGGCCCTGCAACTGCTCCGCGGCTGATAGCCGCTCCAAGGGTCGGGGCGCACGCAGAGCGAACCGGTCACACGACCGGACCGGCCTCGGGACCTCCTCCCGGGGCCGGTGCTCCGCGCCCTCGACGCATCCTCGCTTGCCGTCCGCGGCGTTTCCCGTCGAAATCCCGTCCTTTCCCGTATTTGCGTTAAGTTCCGGCGCTTCGCTGCGATAACCAGAGTGGACGGCAAACGGACTCGCGGATCCAGGCAAGGAGACGGCTTCCATGGCGACGTTGGCGCTTCCCGGCGTGTACTCCGGCATCGACAGCGAGGTGCTCATCGAGCACACGCTGGCGGCCGCCAGCCGCCCTCTCCAGCAGCTCCACAGCAGGCGCTCCGACTGGCAGGCCCGCGCCTCGGCCGTCAGCGAGATCGAAGGCCGACTCGGCGACCTGAAGGCCCTGCTGGCCGACATGCGGCGGGTCAGCGACCTGCGCAGCGTCCTCGGAGCCTCGACCGACACCGACGTCGCCGTCGCTCGCGCGGCCGACGGGGCGGGCGAGGGCGTCTACCAGGTCGAGGTCAACCGTATCGCCGCCGCCGAACGCGAGATCCACGACGGCATCGCCTCCGTCGAAACATACCAAAGCGGGCGGGGCGTCGACGACGGCAGCTCCGAGTACCTCTCGGCCGAGGAGATCGACGTCGCGGGCGG
Source organism: uncultured Planctomycetaceae bacterium (assembly GCA_964483755.1). Taxonomy (GTDB): domain Bacteria; phylum Planctomycetota; class Phycisphaerae; order SM23-33; family SM23-33; genus CAZADC01. The sequence continues at coordinate 23,172 of CAZADC010000005.1, forward strand.
CAGGTACAGGTTCGTCTTTCAGTTCGGAGACGAGGCGCAGGTGAGCGTCGACCTGTCCGCCTACGACGCCACCGGCATTACGCTCGATCAGCTCGTCGGCGAGATCAACACGGCTGCGGGGTACACGGCCGCGTTGTCCGTGTCGGACGGGGGGAGCATGAAGCTCCGCTTCCGGGCGCAGAATCCCGGCGACGGCAAGGATCTGACGATTACCGACGACAGTTCGGTCGAGCTGCTGAACCAGATGGAGGACGTCGTCCGCGTCGCCGACGGCGGGGTGGGCACCGATGCGCTGGTCGGCGCCGGCGAGTTCATCTACACCTACAACGGCGTGACCCGGACGATTGTCACCGACGCGTCCACCTCGCTGGGCGAGCTTCGCGACCTGATCAACAACGACTCGGGCAATCCCGGCGTGACGGCGGGGATCATCGACTACGAGATCGACCCGGACCACCGCTTCCACCTCAGTCTCAACGGAAACGACAGCGGCGGCGACTACGCGATCGTCGTCGAGGCGGGCACGACCGTCGCGGCGTTCGCGCCGGCGACCTTCGCCGAGACCCAGACGGCGACCGACTCGCAGATCCGCGTGGACGGATACCCGACGACCGGCTGGATCGAGCAGAGCGGCAACTCGATCAGCGACGTCATTCCCAACGTGACGATCGAGCTGCGCTCGACGGGAACCACGACGCTGACGATGTCCCGCAGCACCTCCCGGCTCAAGGAGGACCTGCGGAACCTGGTGAGCATCTACAACGGCATCGCCATGAAGCTGGACGAGTACACCGGCTACGACGCCGAGACGGACACGAGCGGCGTGCTCCAGGGCGACAGCGTGATCAACAGCATCCTTTCCCGCGTCCGCTCGGCGCTGGTCGGGCGGGGCAAGGGCTTCACCGAAGCGGCCGACAGCTTCTCCATGCTCGCGGACATCGGGATCACCGTCGATCGCGAAGGCGAGATGTCGCTCGACGAGGCCGTGCTGGACGAGGCGATCGCCGAGGACTACCTCGGCGTACTGTCGCTGATCGGCGCCGCGGGGACGGGCTCGACCGACAGCGACGATCTGCAGATCAACTCGGTCGATACGTACACCACCGCCGGCGCGTACGAGCTGGAGGTCGACTACGCCGCGGACGGAAGCATCGCGGCGGCCCGGTTCCGCCTCGACGGGCAGAGCGAATGGAACGACGCGACCGTCGCGGGCAACACGATCTCCGGCGTGGTGGGCAAGCCGGAGCAGGGCCTGTCGCTGACGGTGGTCTCCGGCGGCGTCTCCGAGACCTGCAGTTACACGGTCAACGTCCGCCAGGGCGTGGCGGGGACGGTGTACGACGTGGTGGACGACGTGCTGGACCCGCTCGACGGTACGATCGCCATGAAGCGCGCGGGCATCGACAGCGCCGTCGACCGCATCAACGCGCGGATCGAGACGCAGCAGGACCGGCTGGAGCGCAAGGAGGAGATGCTCCGCGAACGCTACGCTCGCCTCGAGGCCATGCTCGCCCAGCTCGACGCCCAGCGGGCCGCCGTCGAGAGCATGATGCAGAGCCTCTCCAGCAGCGGACAGAGCTCGGGCTCGAACTCGAATACCTAGGAAGAGGACAGACCATGGACGGCATCGCCGCGTACAGGGAAAACCAGGTCGTCACGCAGTCGCCCGGGCGGCTGATCGTGATGCTTTACGAAGGCGCGATCCGCTTCTGCCGGCGCGCGATCGGACAGATCGAAGCGGGCGACCCCGCCGGCAAGCACGACAGCATCCGGCGCGCCCAGGATATCCTCGACGAGCTCAACGCCAGTCTCAACACCGACGCCGGCGGCGAGATCGCGACGAATCTTCGCGGCCTGTACCAGTTCATGCACCGCCACCTGGACCAGGCGGACCTGAAGCAGGACCCCAAGCCGATCGAGGAGGTCATCCGCCTGCTCGAGGACCTGAACGAGGCCTGGAAGGCCGTGGCGCAGTAAAGGCGGCCGATGGGGCGACCCGCGCCGGCCGCCGCACTCGGAACATCGAAACCTCTGCCGCTGTCCGCCCGAATGCGGGGCGGGTTCTGATGCGCATCATGCTCTGATGACAGGACTTATGGCGTTGTATGTCGCGAGAAAAATGATAGTGTAATGTGAATGCGTCGCCTTGATTTGTCGAAAGATTAACCAGGCGCGGCCGTCGTGGTCGGCGCTGTACGGGAACGCGAACGCGGGGAGGCAGGCATGGTGCTTCGGGACGTGTGGAAGGAAGACGACGTGCGGTCGCCGGTGACGGCGCGGCCGCGGGAAGCGGTCTTCGTCGCCTCGCGGCGAATGATGGACCGCAACGTGGCAAGTGTGGTGATTGTGGACGGATCGAACGTGGCCGGCATCCTGACCGAACGTGACGTGGTGCGGCGCGTGCTGCTGACCGGGCGGGATCCGCGCCGGACGTCGGTCGGCGACGTGATGACCCGCCCGGTCGTCTGCTGCAACTCCGACGCCTCGCTGAAGGACGTGATCCGAACCCTCATGGAGCACGGCGTGCGGCACCTGCCGGTGGTCGACGGGGGACGCCTGGTGGGCGTGGTTTCCATCCGGCAGGCGATGGCCGCCGGCGCCGCCCAGGAGCGGGGCGCCCGCGACGTGGCGATCTTCTCGCTGGCAAAGCTCGCCGAGTCCCGCGACCCGGAGACCGGCGCCCACCTCGAACGCGTCCGCGAGTATGCGGTGCTCCTGGCCCGCACGCTCGCGCGCGAAGACGGCGACGATCGGCAGATCGACGACGAGTTCGTCGAGATGCTCGCCGCGGCCAGCGCCCTGCACGACATCGGCAAGGTCGCCATTCCCGACCACATCCTGCTCAAGCCGGACCGCCTGACGGACGATGAGTTCGCCGTGATGAAGACGCACACGACCCGGGGGGCCGAGACCCTCGGGCTCGCGATCGCCCGGTTCCCCGAGGCCGACTTCCTGCACATGGCAAGGGACATCGCGGCCTGCCACCACGAGCGCCACGACGGACGCGGATACCCCGCCGGGCTGAGCGGACGGGACATCCCGCTGCCCGCGCGGATCTTCGCCGTCGCCGACGTGTACGACGCGCTGGTCAGCCGGCGGGTCTACAAGGACGCCGTGCCGCACGACACCGCGCGCAGCATCATCCTGCAGAGTGAAGCGACGCAGTTCGACCCCGCTCTCACGGGCGCGTTCAGCCGATGCGAGCAGGAATTCCGCACCATCCGAGACCGGTTCGAGAACGCTCCAGTCGCCGCTTAGCGCCTCGCGCCGGGAACAACCTGACGCACGAAAAAGGAGAAGGCAATGCCCGACGATCATCTGTCCGGTGGCGGGGCGGGACGGCGCAGGGTGCTGACCTGCAAGCCCGAAGACGCTCCCGGCGACGCGGCCGAACGCATGGTCCGACACAACGTCGGCTCGCTCGTGGTGACCGACGCCGACGGCCGTCTCGTCGGCATCGTGAGCGAACGCGATCTGCTTGCCTGCATGGTCCCCCGTCCCGGGCGCGCCCGCCCGGAGAGCGTCGGCGAGATCATGCAGACCGACGTGGCCTGCCGCGGCCCGCGGACCCCCATGCGGGACATCCAGGGGCTCATGGCCCGGCGGCGCATCCGCCATCTTCCGCTGGTGGACGACGGGATGCCTGTCGGGATGGTCTCCGCCCGCGACGTGATGGACTACCAGCACCGCCGCGACGTCGAGATGCGCCACTCCGCCGAGGAGGTGGCGCACCTGTTCGCCTCGCTAAAGAGCATCGATCTGGACGAGGTGGTGGACCTGGTCACCCGCCAGGTCCCCCGCGTGCTCAAGGCGGCCCGCAGCGTGCTGTGCATCCCCGAGGACGACGAGCAGCGGGGCGTGCAGTGGCGCGTGCATCGCGGCGGCTGCGCCTGTCCGCTCGACGGGCTGCACGCGCCGCGCCATCCCGAAGCCGAGCCCCAGCCCGCCGACGCAGACGCGGCGTGTCGCGAGTGCCTCACGGCGGGATCCGTCGCCGACAGCCGTCTCATCCCGCTGCAGCTGCCGTCCGTCGAGGAACGTCCCGAGGCGGCGGAGCTCCCCGCGTACCTGTGCATGTGCGGCTTCGACGCGGTCGAGGAGGTTTCCTGGGAGCTGGTGGACTACAAGATATCCCTGCTTCGCGATGCCCTGGCCGCCAATCTCGAGAACGCCGAGCTGTTCCGCCGGTACAAGCTCGCGCGGATGGCGGCGATGACCGATCCGCTCACCCAGGCGGCGACGCGACAGGTGTTCGAGGCGACGCTGAAGGCCGAGTGCGACCGCGCCCGGAGATACCCGCGCCCGGTGGCGGTGGCGATCGTGGACGTCGACCACTTCAAGCTGATCAACGACCGCCGCGGTCACGCCGTCGGCGACGCGGTGCTGGTCCGCGTCGCCCGCGCCATGAAGGAGAGCCTCCGCAGCGTCGACACCTTCGCCCGCTACGGCGGCGACGAGTTCATCATCCTCCTTCCGGAGACGGACAAGTACATGGCCGCCGCATGCCTGGACCGGCTGCGGGCGGCGGTCGAGAGCATCACCGAGCCGGACCTGCCTCCGCTGAGCGTCAGCATCGGCTGCGCGGTCCGGACGCGCAGCGAGGACATCCCGCCCGACACGCTGATGGCCCGTTCCGACGACGCCCTGTACGACGCCAAGCGCGCGGGGCGCAACCGCGTGCGGTTCTGGGGCGGCGACGTGCAGCGAACGGAAGAGGACGAGCGCCTGAGCTGGTCCGAGGTGCGCTCGCTTCGCACTCAGGTCGGAACGCTGATGAGCCGCTCGCGCGAGGTGTTCATGCAGAGCGTCTACAGCCTCGTCCAGGCGCTGGACGCGCGCGACCCCTACACCAAGCGCCACTCGGAGAACGTGATGCGCCTCGCCGTCGGCATCGGCGAGCAGATGGAGATGCCGCCCGAGGACATCGACGTGCTGCGCCGCGCGGCGATCATGCACGATCTCGGCAAGATCGGCGTGCCGGACAGCGTCCTGCTCAAGCCCGGCGACCTGGCGCCCGGCGAGCTGGAGATCATGCGCCAGCACCCGCTGATCGCGGTGCGGATCCTCGACCAGATGCGGTTCCTCGACCGGGAAATCCCCATCATCCGCCAGCACCACGAGCGCTGGGACGGCGGGGGGTACCCGGACGGGTTCGCGGGCAAGGCGATCTGCCCCGGCGCCCGCGTACTCGCCGTCGCCGACGCGCTGGACGCGATCACCTCCACGCGCAACTACCACGAGGCGCGCGAGTTGCCGGAAGCGATGGACATCCTCGAAGCCGCGGCCGGGGCGCAGTTCGACCCCGAGTGCATCGCCGCCCTTCGCCGATGGACGTGCCGCGTCCAGTCGGCGGGCATCGAGCCGGGCATCGACGACCTGCTGGCGAGTCAGAAGGACTGCGTCTTCGCGGCGTGAGGAATCGGCGTCGCTGCGATTGACATCGCGCGCAGAGCCTACCCGTCCCGCCCGTCGATCGGCGCGACGCAGATGCCGCTCTCGTCCATGCCGTACCGCCGGTTGCCGCGGAAGAGCGTCTCCTCGCCCCGGTCGAGCAGCGGCGTGTCCACCTGTTCCATCCGATTGTGCAGGCAGAAGGTCTTGCGGGCGGAGTCCGTCACCGTGATGCCGATCGGCGAGAACGACAGCCCGTTGCCGACGACCAGCGAGTGGGAGATCACGCCCTTGGCGGGCGGGTGGCGTTCGGAGCGCTCCGTCACCCCGACGCAGATGCCGCCGGCCGCCAGGCTGCCGCGGGTGAAGCCCGTCCGGGCCATGTAGGGCTGTCGGACGCGGTTGCCCGCCAGGACGTTGCCGAACATCGCGGGCGCCTTGACCAGCGGTTCGCTTCGCCCGTGCCCGTGCAGGAGGAGGAACGCCCCGTCCTGCCACCCGTCCTGCACGCGGTTGTACCAGGCGGGAAGGAAGCGATGCTCCGGGCGGGGGCGACGGCTGCGGGTCGACGTGTGGTTGCAGCCCCAGATGTCGATGCCCTTCGAGAACTCGTCGCGGTGCAGGTCG
>CAZADC010000006.1:0-26176 GCA_964483755.1 uncultured Planctomycetaceae bacterium
GGACGCAGATGCAGGACGCCGTGCTCACGACGCTGGGTCGCGAGATGGCCGCCTACGCCGAGGCGTTCGCCCGCGACCGCTGGCGCATCTACAAGTGCGAGGAGCGCCTGCGGGTGGTGAACCTCGGCGGCACGGCGATCGGGACGGGGCTCGGCGCGCCGCGGAAATTCATCTTCCGCGCGATCGAACACCTGCGGGAGATCACGAACCTCGGGCTCGCCCGGGCGGAGAACCTCGTCGAGGCAACGCAGAACACCGACGTGTTCGTCGAGGTCAGCGGGATTCTCAAGGCGCTGGCGAGCAACCTGGTGAAGGTCTGCGGCGACCTGCGCCTGCTCAGCAGCGGGCCCGACGGCGGGCTGGGCGAGATTCGCCTGCCGCCGCGACAGGCGGGCTCGTCGATCATGCCCGGCAAGGTCAACCCCGTCATCCCCGAGGCCGTCACGCAGGCGGCGATGCGCGTGATCGCGGCGGACCTGGAGATCACGCAGGCCTGCTCGGCGGGCTCGCTGGAGCTGAACCCGTTCCTGCCGCTGGTCGCCGACGCCCTGCTCGGCGGGCTGTCGCTGCTGACGGCCGCGTGTGAGACGCTCCGGACGCGGTGCGTGGCGGGCATCGAGGCCGACGAGCGGCGCTGCCGCCGCAATGTCGAGAACGCGACCGCCGTCGTGACGGCGCTGGTCGGCGAGCTCGGCTACGAGAAGGCCCAGCAGGTCGCGCTGGCGATGAAGGACGAGCAGAGGTCGGCTCGCGACGTGGTGGTCGAGCGCGGCTGGCTGACGGCCGAACGGTTCGACGAGCTCGTCTCGCCGCAGCGCGTGACGATGCTCGGGCGTCGGGACACGGATTGACGACGACACGACGACGCGCGGGCGGCGGGATTACAGGCCGGCAAGGAGTGAGCGGATGCGAAGCACCCCCAAAGGATTTCGGCTGCACATCGGGCTCTTCGGCCGGCGGAACGTCGGCAAGAGCTCGCTGCTGAACGCGCTGACGCGGCAGGACGTGTCGATCGTCTCGCACGTGGCGGGCACGACGACCGACCCGGTCGAGAAGCCGATGGAGCTTCTGCCGGTCGGTCCGGTGCTGTTCATCGACACGGCCGGGATCGACGACGTCGGCGACCTCGGCGAGATGCGCGTGCGCAGGACGCGGCAGATCTTCGACCGCACGGACGTGGGGGTGATCGTATCGGCGGCCGGGGCGTGGGGGGATTTCGAGGACGGCGTGCTGGCCGAGCTGGCGGACCGTGAGACGCCGGCGATCGTCGTGTTCAACAAGTCGGACGTTGCCGCGCCGCCGGCGGAGCTGCTGGTGCGGCTGAAGCGGGAGAAGGTCCCCCACGTGTCGACCGTGGCGACGGCGGGCGAGGGGATCCTGGACCTGCGCGAGGCGCTGATCAAGGCGGCGCCGGACGAGTTCATCAACGCCCCCTCGATCCTGGGCGATCTCGTCGGCGCCGGGGAGCTGGCGCTGCTGGTCGTGCCGATCGACCTGGAGGCGCCGAAGGGACGGCTGATTCTGCCGCAGGTGCAGTCGATCCGGGACGTGCTGGACGTGGACGCCTACTGCATGATCGTCAAGGAGCGGGAGCTTCGCGACGCGCTGGACCGCCTGAACCGCCCGCCGGCGATCGTCGTGACCGATTCGCAGGCGTTTCTGAAGGTGGCCGGAGACACGCCGCCGGACGTGCCGATGACGAGCTTCTCGATCCTGTTCGCGCGGTGCAAGGGCGACCTGAACGAGCTGGTCCGCGGGGCGCTGGCGATCGACCGCCTCCGCCCCGGCGGTCGCGTGCTGGTGGCCGAGGCGTGCACGCACCACCCGATCGGCGAGGACATCGGGCGCGTGAAGATTCCGCGCTGGCTGACGCAGTACGTCGGCGGGGAGCTGCACTTCGAGACCGTGCAGGGGCACGACTTCCCCGACGACGTGTCGGGATACGACCTGGTGGTCCACTGCGGCGGGTGCATGTGGAACCGGCGGGAGATGCTCTCGCGGATACTCCGCTGCCGGCGGGCGGGCGTGCCGATCACCAACTACGGCGTGACGATCGCGTACTCGCTGGGCATCTTCGAGCGGGCGCTCGAGCCGTTCCCCGCGGCCCTGGAGGCGGTGCGGGAGCGCAAGGCCGACGGATAGCGATCACACCGAGTCGCCGCCTCCGCCGCCCCCGCCGGACATCTTCTTCTTGCGCTTCTTGCGGGCGGCGGTCTCCTGGAACGCGAAGCCGATTACGCCCGGCACGCAGATGACCAGCGGCAGGAGATACTCGTTGGACTCGAACGCCCCGGTCAGCCTGTCGCGCAGGCTGGGGTGCATCAGCAACAGCGCGACGATCCCCGCCACCGTCAGCAGCGCGCCCTGGAACGCCGTGAAAATCTCCACGACCAGGCGGAAGATCACGAACGCCAGCAGTCCCAGCGCGATCAGCCCGATCAGCGCCCCCGCCCAGGCGTAGGCGGCGATCTGCTCCTGTCCGGCCGCGGTGGCGGCGTACAGCCAGACCGCGTAGCCCAGGAACGCCCCGACCAGTCCGCCCATGACGCTGACGGCGTACTTCATCAGCGGCCAGGCCAGCACGCCGAACAGCAGCGCGCCGGCGAGTCCGGCGATCAGCGGCGTGTTGGCGCCGGGCAGGAGCTTGCCGAGGTACCCGCCAGCCAGCGTGCCGAGGATCGCCGCGTTGACAATGACGATGACCTTGAAGACCTTCCAGCCCTGGAGCAGGCACAGCAGCCCGGCCGCGAGCAGGAGAATCGCCTGGATCGCGTTGAGCGCCGCCAGCCAGCCGAGAAACTCCTGCTGCGTGGGGATGTCGAGGGAGTAGATCTTGTCCACGAGCCCCGGATCGGGGGGCGGCGGCGTCGGGATGTCCGGAAGCTGGGTCGACATGGCGAATCCGTCGGCGACGGGGCATCGCGCCCGCCGTCCGGGTCATCGGGCTTCGGATGCGTCCGTTTCGTGATGCCGCTTCGAGGGCGGCTCGGCCTCGACGTCGTCGCTCTCCCGCTCGTCCGCGAGGGCGCCGCGGTACTGAAGGAGAACCCCCACGGCCGTCAGGAGCGCGACGATTCCGCCCGTGATCCACGGGTTCATCCAGAACCACTGCGCCGCGTCGCCGGCCAGCTCGCCCGTCGCGATGCCGACGGCGACGACAATCGCGCCGCCCCCGAGCGTCGCCGTGAGCACAATCTTCCCGAGGCGCGGACGAACCAGCACCATCAGCAGCGCGGCGAGCGCAGCGAGCGCGCCGATCACCACCAGCGGCATGGCGTAGAGCTCCCACAGCGATTCGAGCGTGGCGAGCAGGAACCGTCCCGTTGCGACGGACCAGCCGGCGAGGGACTCGAACTCCGGGAACGCCGGTCGCCACGACTCCGGCATGTCCGCGTACACGACCTTCAGCATGATCAGCAGCACGCCCGCGACGAGCAGCCCCGCGGCCGTCAGGGCCCAGATGAGGCGCGCCAGGACGATGGCGAGCAGCCCCAGCACCACCGCCAGCAGCAGCGCCGCCCAGAGGAAGCGGATGCCCATCGCCCCCGCCAGCGGTCCGGCGAGCAGCACGCCGATACCGACGCCGACCAGCGCGGCCGCCAGGCGGGCCACACGTCGGCCCGACAGGACGAGCACGACGCCGATCAGCAGCACACCGGCGGCGACGCCCCAGGTCGCCAGTGGAGGAAAACTCAGCGGCGGGGGAGGGGGAAACTCAAACATGTCGGTCATCCATGACGGCGTTGAACGTCGCGTGCCGGCCGGAACCGGACGGGAGGCGGAGAGCTATCCGCGGCGGCCTCGCACCGATTCCAGCTCCTGCCGGGCGAGCTCCTTCTTCGACTCCTCGCGCAGGCCTTCCGTCGCCCTGGCGAGGTGGTCTTCCGCCCGGTCGTACTGGTGTAGGTATCGGCCATACAGGAGCCCCAGCATCAGGTGGATGTCGGGGAGATGTTCGTAGTCGGCGTAGCGGCGGACGAACCGCTCGTAGGCGTCGGCGGCCGGGGCGTACCGCTCGGAGGACATGAGCTGGTTGGCGACGTCGAGCTGCTGCTGGCGCGGGAGCCGGGCGTCGTCGGCGACCTGCACGAGCTGGAGGTATCGGTCGGCGGCCTCGGCGAAATCCCCGCGGGAATGGGCGGCGGAGATGTCCTGTCGCAGGCGGATCTCCTTGGCGCGGGCGTCAGCGGCCTGGGGGGATTCGGCCTGACGGCTTCGCACCGGCTTGCGCCGCGGCGGCGCCTTGGGCGGGCGGGTGTAGTTGAACGGGGCGGCGCCGCCGGAGACCATCCTGCGATACTGCCCGCGTCGTCGCCGGTCGCGGATGAGGTTGAGCAGGTCGTACGGCTCGCGCGGCAGGACGCGCATCGCCAGCAGCACCGCGGCCACGCCGATCCCGAAGAGGTATCCGCTGCTGTGCGCCGCGTAGGCGACGCCGCCGCCGCTGAACGCTCCGCCGTACTCGCCCAGCGTCAGGAACAGGTTGTAGATGAACTGGAAGAGCAGGAAGTAGATGCTCGACACTTCCCAGAACGTGATGAAGATGAACAGCACCAGCAGCGTCACGCGCACGCGGGGGAAGAGGACGAGGTACGCTCCCGTAACGGCCGCGATGGCGCCGGATGCGCCGATCACCGGTTGGCTGCCGGCAAGCAGGACGTACCCGATGCCGGCGAGGATCCCCCCTGCGAGATAGAACGCCAGGTATCCCGCCTGCCCGAACCGGTCGTTCAGGGCGTTGCCGAACACCCAGAGGAAGATCATGTTGCCGATCAGGTGCATCCACCCGCCGTGGAGGAACACGCTGGAGAAGAACTGCTGCAGCTCGGGCCGGTCCGGCCAGAGCATCCACGCCTCGATGCGCTGGGCGCCCTGCTCGGTCATCGCGTGATAGCCCAGCAGGAACAGCAGCACGTTGGCGGCGATGAGCCCGTAGTTCACCCACGGCGTTCGCGACATCCTGTAGTCGGTGCGGATCGGGATGAACATGAAGGCGCCTGACTATCTGAGCTGCGTGCCGACCATGCGGATGAACAGCCGACCCACCTCGCTGGCGGCGTACCCGTTCGTGCCGGGCTCGATCACGACGCGGAACCCCCTCGACGCCCCGGCCTGGAGGGAGTCGCCCTCGTTGAGGGCGCCCTTGTACGTGTCGATGAACACGCCGTCGCGCGTGAACGCGTCGCAGAAGATCTCGACGTTCATCAGCGTGGACTGCTCGCGGTTGGCCGCCTCGCCGGTAAGCACGACCGTCCTGCCGGTCGGACGGGTCTGGCACTGCTCCTCGGGAATCTGCCAGCACACGTCGCGCGGGTTCAACTCCACCGGCGACAGGCCCGTCGCCTCGGCGTGACCGAGCCGCTCGGGCGGGATCTTCTCGTAGCTGACGGAGAACGGCACGTTCGTCCGCGGTGGAATCCAGCGGAGCGTGGTCGTGGGCTCCGCGAGCGAGGTCCCCTCGCGGTCGAACACCTTGACGAGCACCTGCGCGCTGCTCAGCCCGCGGTCGGTCCGGCTGATCAGCTCCCCGGTGACGTGTCCCGACGCGCCGTCGACGGCGACGCCCGCCTTCCGCACGGTGACCAGGAGCTTCTCGTCGCCGCGGGCTACCACGTCGGGGCTCTCCCCGTCGGCGGCGACGTCCGGCACGACGTCCGGGGTCTCCCCGTCCTCGTCAACGTGCTGGTACTGGGCGATGATCTCCTCGGCCCGGTCGCGAGGGACCCATCCCTCGAAGACGACCTTTCCGTACTCGTTGCGGACCTCGATCCGCTGGTGGGTGATCATGTACCAGAAGGTGTACCCCGTGGCCGCCAGCGCCAGCACGCCGACGCCCACGATGATCGCGTAGGCCGGCGAGACCTTCGGGCGCCGCTTGCGGGTGGGGACGACCACGCGCTCCCGGTCGGCCTCGACCAGATCGCCCAGGTCGTGCTCCCCCGGAGGCGGACCTTCAACGCCGAACGATTCGTCCTCTCCCTGCGCGACGGACGCCTGGCGCGCTGCGCCGAGTTCGATCAGCTTGCCGCAGTTGCCGCACCGGAGCTTCGCGTCCCCGACGTCTTCGGGAACGCGAATACGATGGTTGCACTTCGGACATCTCGTCACGGCCATGGTCTTCACGCCTCCGTCGGTCAATGGCGGCATTGTATTTGCCCCTCGGGCCGCAGGCAAGCAGACTCGCAAGCTCACGTCCGTGCGAGCGCCGCAGCCGTGACGGCGATAGAATGGAACGCGGCGACAGGAGGGATCGACCATGAGGACTCGAACTCTGCTTATCGGCGTGCTGGTGGCGCTGGCCGCCCTCGCGGGAGCGTGCGACAGGCAGGAGCCCCCGCCGGACGCCGACCGGCCCGTGACCACCCCCTCCGGGCAGGAGGTGCTGCGGGAACGGCTCGACCGCGCGCGAACCCGACCGGCGGCCACGCAGCCCGACTGAGCAGGGCCGGGAAGATTCGCCCGGCGCCCGCCGCCGCGAACGCCGTCACGTCACGTCCCGGTGAATCACTATTCACAAGAACGGTTCCAGTGCGCACAATGGGGGCCGATTTCGGAACCCCGCGGGATTGCGGGCCTTCCAACGCTCCGACGTCCCGCGAACAACGCTCGCTGCAGCGCGAACCGGAAAGAAGGGAAGACACAATGCGGCGGACCATCATCCTCCTCACGGTGGCGATCGCCCTCGCCTCGGCTGCGGGCTGCGGGATGTCCAACGCGCAGTACATGACCGAGCAGCGGCTCGATCACGGGCTCGTCGTCATCCTGCCCGGCATCGAGGGCGAGAGCCCGATGAACCACGACATCCGGCGCGGGCTGGTCGCTGCGGGCGTCCCGGCCGCCCTTCCGATCCACTCCTGGGGGCGACCCGTTCCCATCGCCGGCGTCCTGCTGAACCAGATGGACTTCGTCGGCAACCGGCTCGAGGGCGCGAAGCTGGCGCGGATGGTCGTCGAGTACCAGGACACGCACCCGGGGCGTCCCGTGTATCTCATCGGGCACAGCGGCGGGGGCGGCGTGGCCGTCTTCGCGGCCGAGGCGATGCCCGAAGGACGACAGGTCGACGGGCTCGTCCTGCTCTCGGCGAGCATCTCCCGCGAGTACGACCTCACCAGGGCGCTGCAGCACTGCCGCCAGGGGATCGTGAACTTCTACAACCGCAGTGACGCCGGGCTGCTTGGCGTCGGGACGACGGTGGTGGGCAACGTGGACGGGCGCCGCGGGCCCTCGGCCGGGCTCAGCGGGTTCGCCTCCACCCCGCCCAAGCTCTACCAGGTCGAGGTGACGGGGGGCATGGGCGGCGACCCGCACGCCGCGGCCACCAAGAGCGGCTTCGTCTCGCGGCGCGTCGCGCCGTGGGTCGTCGCCGACGCCTGGCCGGCGTACGGCAGGCTCGCCTCCCGACGCTGAAGGTCACGGGGCACGGCCTTGTCCCTCCACGCCCGCCGCCGCGCACAGGCGGCGGGCTGCCCGGCTGCCGATTGCCGACCATTGACCGTCGGCTGCCGATCACTGGCTACTGACCACCGGCCACCGGTCACCGCTCCGTCTGCTGTCGGCTTCGCGCTGCGCGGGGCGGTCGTTTCCGGGCCGTGCCGCGCGATCATATCCCCGGCATGACGTTCCCGCCGCACACCGGCAGGTAGACGCCGGTGATGAACTCCGCCAGGTCCGACGCCAGGAACGCCACGGCGTTGGCGATGTCCTGGTCCTCGCCCCGGCGGCGGAGGGGCACGTTCTTCTCGTAGGCGGGCTGGCTCTCCTCGCCGCTCTCGCGGTACTTGTCCGAGATCATCCAGCCGGGGGCGACCTGGTTGACGGTGATCGCGGAGCCGCCCAGCTCCCGCGCCAGTGTGCGGACGATCCCGTCGAGCCCGCGCTTCGCCGACGCGTAGGCCGACTGGCTCGGCAGGCACTGCATCGCGCACTCGGTGTTGATCGCGATGATCCGCCCCCAGGACCGCTCGATCATCGCCGGGGCGAACGCCTTGGCCATCAGCACGTTGTGCAGCACGCAGGAGCGGAACTGACCTTCGTAGTCGGCCGGGTCCTGCTCCAGCACGCTCGTCCACTCGTACTGGATGACGGCGTTGTTGACGAGGATGTCGGCGTCGCCCAGCTCGGCCGCCACGGCCTGCTGCATCGCGTTGATCGACTCGGCCTGCGTGACGTCGGCCTGGACGACCATCGCGGTTCCGCCGGCGTTGCGGATGTCGTCCTGCAGCGCCTCGGCGCGATCCCGGCCGCGATAGTAGTGCAGCGCCACGGCCGCTCCGCACTCGGCGAGTGTCCGCGAGATGACGCGCCCCAGCTCCCCGCTGGCGCCCGTCACGACGGCGACGTGTCCGGAAAGATCGATCTGCATGCTGCCTTCTCCTCTCAACAACCGGCCGCGCATTTGCTCAGGATACTGAGCAAAATTACTCAGTGTATTGAGTAATTCGCAAAGCCAGCACCCCGGGTGCTTTTAAAGCCTGCCTTTGAATATATTTAGACTCCAAGCACGCCGGCGGACCGTCGAGCGGACAGGCGTCCCGCCTACCCGTGCCTGTTCCAGAACGGGCCTTTGGGCTTCTTCGGACGTGCGGAGCGGGCCTTCTTGCCCGGCGCGACGACGGTGGTTTCCGCGGCGGCTTCGACGGCCTCCTTCTCCTCGATGTGCTTGCGGATGAAGTACTGCTCGGCGACGCCGGCGGAGACGGAGGTCATGATGTACAGCGTCAGGCCCGCCGGGGCGTTGTAGAAGATCAGCAGCATGATCGCCGGCATCATGTAGGCCATCATCTTCTGCTGGCTGGCCTGCTGATCGGTCTGGGCGGCGCCGGCCATCTGGGGGTTCATCTTCGTCTGGAAGAACATCGCGATGCCGAGCAGGATCGGCAGGAGGTTGAAGCTGGTCAGCGCCCCGAGCAGCGGGATCGAGATCGGCTCCGACCAGGAAAACAGCGCGTCGGGCCCGGCGAGGTTGGTGATCCACACCGGCAGGAACGCGGCGTGGCGCAGCTCCACGGTCGCGTTGATGCTCGTCCACAGGGCGATCCAGATCGGCATCTGGATGAGCATCGGCAGGCAGCCCAGCAGCGGGGTGGCGCCCTGCTGCTTGTAGAGCTTCATCATCTCGCGGTTGAGCGCCTCCTTGTCGTCGGCGTACTTCTCCTTGAGCTTCTGCATCTGCGGGGCGAGCTTCTTCATCCGCGACATCGACACCTGCGACCGCTTGGTCAGCGGGTGCAGCACGAGGCGGACGAGCACCACCAGCAGGATGATCGCCACGCCGTAGTTGCCGAAGGCGACCACCGACAGCGTCTGCAGCAGCCACATCATTCCCAGAGACAGCGGCGCCCACGAGCAGCAGCACGCGCCGAAGTCGATCGTCGCGATGTAGTTGAGCTTCTCGTACAGGGGGCGGTAGTACGGCGCGCCGGGCTTGACGAACATCTCCCGCTTCTTCGGCCCGGCGAACAGGTCGAACGACACCGTCCGCGTCGCGCCGCCCTCCAGGCTAAGCTGCGGAACGTCGACCGAGCCGGTCCCCTGCTGCTCACGCTGCAGGCCGATCCGAACACCCGTCAGGCAGGTGATCGAGGAGGTCGTCTCCGGGACCGACTCGCCGTAGAACGCCGCCTCGGCGCCCGGCCAGGCGAGCTGGTCCTCCACGTCCGGCTCGAGGTACATCATCGAGCCGAAGTACTTGTTGGTCTGCCCGACCCACAGCATCGGCGTCGGGTCGGTCGACCGGCCGAGGGTGACCCGGCTGCCGGGGTTGCCGTCGGCCACCTCGCTGACGCCCTTGAGCTGGACGCCGACCGCCTCGCCGGACTCCTCGACCCAGGCCCAGCCGCACCGGCGCATGTCGCCGCGGATGTCCTCGCGCGGTACGCCGGTCGGCCCGGACTGATCGATCCCGACGATCAGCGGCTC
Source organism: uncultured Planctomycetaceae bacterium (assembly GCA_964483755.1). Taxonomy (GTDB): domain Bacteria; phylum Planctomycetota; class Phycisphaerae; order SM23-33; family SM23-33; genus CAZADC01. The sequence continues at coordinate 9,919 of CAZADC010000006.1, forward strand.
ATCCGTCGCGTTGATCAGCTCCAGGGCCATCGTGACCGAGTAGTCCTTCTTACGGACGAGGTACGTCTTGCGGACCGTCAGCAGCTTCGCCGCGTCGGCCGGCGTTGCGCCGTAGTAGAGGTCCTGCTCGAACGAGGCCGCCTGGGCGTCCTCGCCGACGCCGCCCTCGGGCACGTCAGCCGGGCTCCAGCGGAACCGATCGAGCGCCGCCGCGCCGATGCGCCGTCCGTCCGCGTCGTAGACGACGATCTTCCGCGTCGCGAGCGGGTAGTGCTCCGTTTCGACGCCGACGGGATTCAGCAGGGAGTAGTGCCCCTTGTACTCGTCGGGCTTCTCGCGGCGGACTCGCTCGTACTCGTCGGGGTTGTCCTCCCAGAGCTGCTTGTCGGCCACGGTGGCGAAGTGGCGGGAGAGCTTGATCGTTTTCGCGGCCGCGCCGCGGTTGACGATCTCCACCTGCACGACGAAGTCGCTGCGGGGATCGAGCGAGCCGATCGTGACGGTCTGATCGCGTCCCGCGTCGGCGACGAAAAGCTGCGGGCGTCCGCCGGGCTCCCGTTCGGGCGCCTCGGCGGCGGGCGGCGCGGACGGTTCAGTCGCGGGCGCTTCGGCCGTGGCGGGGGCAGGCGTGTCGGCTGGTCCATCCACTCCGTCGGCCGGGGCGGTTGCCGGTGCGGCGGATGGCTGCGTGTCCGAACGGGCCTCGGCGGGCGGCTCACCGGCAGAGGCGGTCTCGCCCGGCTGCGTCGCAGACGGCTGCGTGTCGACGGGCGCGTCGGCGGCTTCCTGCCGGTCGGCGTCCCGGTCTTGTGCGGCCGCGCGGCTGGCGCGCTCGTTGTGCACCTGCCAGGCCAGCAGTCCGACCCCGACGGCCACGATTACCAACGCAATCCCGAATCGCTTCAGGTTCACCGGCGGCTCCTCAACGTCAGCGTCCTTCCTTCAGTCGCGTGCCCAGGTAGTCGTCCAGCTCGCCGACGGCGAACACCTTCTCCATGACCGACTCCACGTCGTACTCGACCCGCACGAATCGCACGGCCTCGTCGTCGACGACGACGTAGCTCGCCCGCGGGTCGCGGTCTCGCGGCTGTCCGACCGAACCGACGTTGATCAGCGCCTTGCGCGCCGACCGCAGCTCGAAGGCGCCCTCCAGCTCGTCCGGGCTGTAGAAATCGGGCGTCTCGAGGAACACCCCGGGCACGTGCGTGTGTCCGACGAAGCACAGCCCCTCGAACCGGTCGAAGAGCGTCTGCAGCTTGCCGGGCGCGTTGTAGACGTCGTCGGGGAACACGTACTCGTTGACGGGGCGGCGCGGGCTGCCGTGCACGAACGCCAGCGGCAGCGCGTCCTCGCCGTCGCCCGCGGCGGCCTTGTGCTTCACCGGGAAGGCGCCCATCCGCTCCCAGCGGGCGTTGCGACGGGAGGCGTCGGGTTCCTCCTCGAGCTGACGGCGTGTCCAGAAGCACGCGGCCTCGGCGCCGATGTTGAATTTGTTCGGCTCGTAAAGCACCGCAAAATCGTGGTTGCCCATCAGCGTCACTTCCGCGCGGTCGGTGACGAGGTCCAGGCACTCCTTCGGCTGCGGGCCGTAACCGACCACGTCGCCGAGGCAGACGATCCGCTCGACTCCGCGCCGCTCGATGTCCTCCAGCACGGCCGTCAGGGCTTCGAGATTAGAATGAATGTCGCTTATCAGTGCCAGCACGTTCACGCTCCGGTGCGGCGCGGGGGCGGTGGGTTCGCTCGGCGTCCGATCGAACGGGATATGCTAGCTTCGTCCGAACGGAGCTGTCAAATGCAACGCGTGTGCGGCCGGGCAAGAGCACGCACGAAAGCGCGATTCAGGTTTCGCCCTTCGCATGCCGATAAAGAGCGCGTATAATGCGAAGCACGAACCAAAGGCCTCTGCCGTGTTCGACAGACGTCATAAGTGAAGAGAACCGATACACCCATTCAGGGAAGCCCGGTTCGCAACGCCCCACGGGGACGTTCGACAGCTGCCCACTTAGAATAATGGGTTCTTCTTCCGAGGCGTCATCGGCACAGCGTGGAGGCTTTTCTTTTGCGCCCGCCGGGCCGTGCCGCCGGGGTCCCCATCGTCGACAACGCCTCAGCGCTCCCGCCACCGCAGGAACTCCTCCGGCACACGCTTGAACAAGACCCAGTGTTTGCAGTCGTTATAGAACAGCAACACCTTCCCGTCGTGCTCCACGAGCGAGGAGTAGCTGGCGATCTGCTCGTAGGTCGTTCCCTGCGGCGGCGTGCCGCAGACCTCCATGAACTTCACCGGCCGCCCGAACTCGATCGGCTGGCGGGCGTCGAGCGCCTCGCGCCCGACGACGATCCACACCGGGTTCCGCGGCCCGAAGGTGCTGTCCTGCGGCGCGTTGTAGTACATGAGCACGATCCGTCCGTCGCCCAGGCGGACCAGCGGGCACGGCGCGCTGGAGTTGAGGATCACCTCGCCGTCGTCGGCGTAGCGCATCGGCTCGGGGTCGGTCCAGGTTCGCCCCCCGTCGGCCGACACCGCACAGTAGACGGCGTCGTTGCGGGTGCGGATCGCCGTCACCAGGCACCCGTCGCTCAGCTCGATCCATGACGGCTCGTTGCCCCAGCACATGCCGTTGTCGCGCTCGATGCGCAGTCCCCGCGGCCCGGCCGGGAAGAGCGTGAACGTGAGCTTCTCGGGGTCGGTCTCGGTGCGGATGTTGTCCATCCGCAGGAAGTAGACCTCCGTCATCCAGTGCGAGTAGTCGGACTGATCGTCCTTGAGCCCGTACCGCGCGAAGGAGAACAGCACGTCGCCGGCGCTCGTCTCGTGCGGGGAGTAGATGCCGATCCAGTCGCTCGGCAGCGTCGGATCGTCCGGCGTCCACTCGCCGCGACCCATGTTGAACTTCGCCGCCACGTCGCGCCACGTCACGCCGTCGTCGTCGGAGTACCTCCAGGCGAGAAAGCCGGTCACGTCCTTGCGGGCCCGCCGGAAGGAGCGGTCGCCCTTGATGTAGAACACGTAGATGCGACCCGTCTCGCCCACCTGGTACAGCGAGCTGTACGACGCGGCGCCGGGGTCCTCGTCCGTGTGCCGGTCGATGCAGACGGGGTCCGTCCAGCTCCGGCCTTCGTCCGTGCTGCGGCTGACGACGACACGCTGGTCGGTCGCGCCCTCCTTGCTCGCCGTCGTCCAGGTGACGACATGGCTCCCGGCCTGCGTGACGATCCCGACCACCTGCTGATTGCACAGGTCGTCGTCGCCGGAGGGGAGATAGATCGCGCTGTCCGGGTCGCTGCGCGTCCACACGGGCGGTTCGGTGGGCGGTTCGGTGGGCATGTCTCTTCCGGGGCTGAGCTGTCGTGTGGTCAGGCGGACGGCCTGGACCCGTTCCACGGTCCGGCCGGGAGAAACCTAGGCAAAGCCGGCGGCGGCGTCAAATCGTCGGCTTCTCCCTGCCGGCGTGATTGCATTCCGGCGGGCGAGGAGCGTATTGCGCTTCCGGCATATCAAGCGCGGTGTCCTTCCAAGGGCACCGCGTCATAGCCAACCACTGAACGTTTCGGCCCCATAAACCCGGCGCCAGGCGGGCGAGCACGCGGCGGCCTGGGAAGGCCGCCGCGCTCGGGCGCTTCGGATGCGATTGTCCTGTCCGCCCTGCCGGCGTGATTGCATTCCGGCGGACGAGGGGCCATCCTGTCGATCTGCGTCTGCCACCACGACCCGGACGGGAGGCATCCGATGAGCATCAAGCTGAACAAGCGAAGGTACTACGCACGCGCCCGCCGCCACGAGGGCGAGTGCTACGCCCCGGCCGTCGGGCCGGGAGAGCTGCTCGCCTGGCTGCGCGTCGAGGACAAGCGCGAGCGTCTCATGCTGCAGACCGGCCCGGACGCCGAGCCGGCCGCGCTGACCGAGCCGACGTATGTGTACGATCCGTGCTTCGCGGCCGGCTGCCTTGTCTGGTCGCAGCGGACCGGCCGGCGCGAATGGGCCCTGCGCGCGGTGCGGGTCGACGAGGGCGGTGTGGCGGGAGACGTCTTCGATCCGGTCCGGGCGGACGGCCGGCCGATGTCCCTCTCGGCCGCGGCGGACGCGGAAGGCGACGGGGCATGGCTCGTCTGGGAACAGCGCGACGGCCGACGGACGCGCGTACTGCTGTCGCGCATCGCCGGCGGCCGGTTCGGCGAGCCGGTCGCCGTCACGGACGGGACGTTCAACGCCTACGATCCGGGCGTGGCCGTGGCGACGGACGGGTCGCCGTACGTCGTCTTCTGCGCCTTCCTGGACGGTCACTACCGCATTGCCGCGCGGCGGCTCGACGGCAACGGCGCCCCCGTCGGCGACGTCCAGCGGTTCAGCAACGGCGAGCACGCGTGCGTGTATCCCTCGGTCGCCGCCCGTCGTGACGGCGGCGTGTGGATTTCCTACACGCATTTGAAGGTGCTGGGCGAGGCGAACGTCGGCGGAGTTCCGGAGATCCCCTGCCTCCAGCACTACCGGGCGGCCGAGCAGCACCACTTCTTCCGCAGCCACGGAATCGTCTGCACCGGCGTGCTGGACGGGGAACGGACGTTCAGCCCGATCGCTCCGCCGCCGGGCGCAGCGTGGCTGAAAGGACCGGGGCGCGGCGGTTGCCTGGCGGCGGGAGTCGTCTTCGGGACGCTGGGCGCCGGGCATTCGCGGATATTCGAGGACGCCGACGGGCGCGTCCGCCTGCTGGTTCGCCGCCACCAGGAGCCGACGGAAGACCCCCGCTATGCTGACGACGACGATCCGCTCGCCCGCCCCGACCGGCCGGGACTCAGCGACGCCCATCACACCCAGCCGGACCTGCTGTGCCTGACGCTGGCCGACGACGCGTGGTCCGAGCCGGCGACGCTGATCCCGCGGGCCCACCACGAGGCCCCGATCTCGGCGCGGCTCGACGTCGGCCGTCTTGTCGTCGGTTTCACCCAGGACGCGCGAAGCACCGGCTGGAACCGCAACGGCGAGTGGTTCGACGACGCGGGCACGCTGGCCGTGGGGCTCGCCGAAATCGGCCTCGATCGGACGGGCGAGGCAGACTACGAGCTGCGCCCGTACCGCCTGACCGCCCGGCCGGGCCCGTCGATGGTCGAGCCCGACGTCCCCCGACGCGGCTTCGCCGTCGGACAGACGCACAAGCACACGAACCTGTCGGTCTGTGCGCGCGAGTGGGACCGCGAGGTGAATCTCAACTACCGTTTCATGCAGGACGTCCAGCACTGCGACTTCGGCGCGGTCACCGACCACGAGTCCAACATGTGGTGGACCGAGATGCTCGTCATGCGTAAGGCGGCCGAGTTCTACTACGTCCCCGGCGAGTTCGTCGCGATCCCGGCTACGGAATGGGCCGGCTCGAACGCGGCGGATCGATCGAAGTCGCCCGGCGGGCACGTCAACCCGCTGTGGCTGGGCGAGACCGGCGACCTGGAGATCTATACACCGTGCGACCCGTCGGACGCCGGGTCGACGCTCGATGCGCTCTGGACCGCCTACGACGGCCTGCCGGTGCTCACCCCGCCGCACCACGTCGCCGATTCGTCGCACCCATATGAATGGCGGTACTTCGACGAGCGGTTCGAGCCCGTCGTCGAGATCTTCCAGGACTATCGGGGCTCGGGCGAATCGCCCTTGGCGCCCGGCACGACGAACTATCTCCACCGCGACGACGACGGCTGGGTCCTCGACGCGCTGCGGAGCGGCAAGCGGTTCGCCTTCATCGGCGGGGGCGATCACTTCGGGCTTGCCCGGGCGGGCGTTCGGGTAACCGAGCTGACGCGGACAGCTCTGCTGGCCGGCTTCCGTTCCCGCGAATGCTTCGCCACGACCGGCTGCGCGATGCACCTGTCGCTGGCGTGCAACGGCGTCGCGATGGGCTCGGCCGTGCAGGCGGAGCGGGGTGAGTTCCGCCTCATCGTCGAGACGCCCGAGCCGATCGCGGAGGTTCACGTCGTTCGCGACGGCGAGACGGTCGAGACGATCCGGACGGACGACACCCGCTTCGAGCACGTCTGGACGGCCGACCGTCGGCGTCCCGGGGAGTTCTGGTACGTCCGGATCATCCTCGCCAACGGCGAGATCGGCTGGACGTCGCCGATCTGGATGGACTGAAGGCGGATCGCGGGCGGCGATTGCGTCACTTCGCTCCGTCCGCCGATCAAGTGCCCGCTCCGGCCGGTCGATGATTCGGGTATGGGCCGCCGGAATGGACAGGCGCATACGGACCCCGGGAGGATCGGATGATGACAAGTCGTCAGGACATGCCGGATCACCAGGATATCTCGCGGCTGGCGCGATGGGCGCAGGTCGCGCTTGCTGCCCGCGCCGCACGGCGAATGCAGTGGGTCTTTGCGAGCAACTGGCCGGACGCGCCGGCCGAGAAGGTGCGGGACGTCGAGCGGGCGATCCACGCCGCCGAGCGGGCGGCGGCAACCGCGTCCTGTTCCGAGAACATGTGGGGCGTTGCCCGAGGCGCCGGGATGTGCCACAACGCGGCCGTCTGCATGGGCCTGACCCGCGCCGGCGCCGCCGCCCGGGCAGCGGCCGGTGCGGCGCTGTCCGCCATGCCGGACGAGCCGGACGAGCCGCCCGCCGACCTCCCGCCGGGAACGCAGGTCATCTCCATCCAGGCGCCGAAAGCGACGGACGCGGTTCGCGACGCGCTGCACGCCGCCGCGGACGCCTGCGACGACCCGTCGCTCCGCGAGTCGCTCCGGCGCGCCGTGTGGCGGGACTACGAGACGCTGCTCCGCTGGGCGCGCGTGTCGTCGGACGCCACGCCGCTGCCCGTCGACTCGGTCGGCCCGCTCTGGCCGGAGGGCGAGCCGGCCCACGAATCCGACGCGAGGCCGGAGATGAGCGACTTCGATCCCCGCAATCCCACGCCCGAGCAGGCCGAGTACTTCATGCGCCTGGTGAGGGCGAACTTCAACCGCCTGGGACGCATGGGGCTGTGAGGCGAACCGCGGCGGAGGCGGGTCGGCGCTCCGTTCACTCCACGGCCACCCGGCGGACCCGTCGGCCGAGACGGCTGATGATCTCGTAGGAGATCGTCCCCGCCAGACGAGCGAGGGCCTCGACCGAATGCGGCGCCCCCGGGTCGTCGGAGATAACCTCCACCTCGTCGCCCACCCTCGCATCCGGCGCGGCCGACAGGTCGAGGATCGTCTGGTCCATCGACACGCGCCCGACGACAGGAACATCGCGCCCGCCGACGCGCATCGAGGATCGGTTGGACAGCGAGCGCGGGTACCCGTCGGCGTACCCGGCCGGCACGAGCCCGATTCGCGTCTCTCGCGGAAAACGGTGCGTCAGCCCGTATCCGCAGCGGCTCCCCGCCGGGACGGTGCGGGCCTGCATGAGCGGGCCCACCAGGCGCAGCGCCGGGCGAAGCGGCGGGACGTCCGGCATGTCATCCGCCGGCGCGTACCCGTAAACGGCGATTCCCGCGCGGACCATGTCGAGGTGCGCCTCGGCCAGGCGGCAGATGCCGGCCGAGTTGGCCGCGTGAAGCGTCAACCCCCTCCGCCCGCCGCAGTCGGCGACGACCCGCCGGAACAGCGTGAGCTGCTCGCGCGCGGTCGACAGGTCGCTCTCGTCGGCGGCGGCGAAGTGGGTGTACATGCCGGTGAGGCGCATTCCGCGGCGACGCCGGATGTCCTCCACCAGTCGCGGCCCGAGCCCGGGCGACACGCCGGAGCGTCCCATGCCCGTGTCGACCTTCACGTGGCACGCGACCGGTCGGCCGACGCGTCGGGCGGCGTCGGCGATCGGGGCGAGCTCATCGGGCGAGACGACCGTCAGCGTCACATCCGCGGCGATGACGGCCTCCAGCACGTCGCCGCGATGCGATTCGTCCGCGGCCATGCACGGCGAGAAGAACATCAGCACCGGCCCGTCCCAGCCGAGGCGGCGCAGCTCCATCGCCTCCGACGGCGTCGCGACGGCAAGCGCGTCCGCCTCGGCGGCGATCGTCGGCAGCAGACACTCGATGCCCAACCCATACGCGTTCGCCTTGACCACCGCGCACAGTTTCGCGCCGGCGCAGGTCCGGGCGCGGAGTGTGCGAAGATTGCCCCGCACGGCGGAGCGGGACACCTCGGCCGTAAGCATGCTCCCGGCGTCGGCGGAAATGTCGGGCAGGTCTGCGGTCATCGCCAGGCAACCTGCGAAGCGTTGTACACGATGCGGGCCCGTTGGGAAAGCCCGCCGCGCGCTCCGCGCTGGTCGGCGACCGATCGGATTCGTATACTGTCGCCGCCCCCCGGTCGCTGCGCCGGGATCGCGGGTGCACATGGAACTCATCGGGACACTTGTGTCGGGCGCCGCGAAGCATCCGGAGCGATCATGGCGAAGCTGGATCGGAAACTGGGCTTCTGGGACGTCTATGCCATCGCAGCCGGCGCGATGATCAGTTCCGGTCTGTTCGTGCTGCCCGGTCAGGCGTTCAAGGAGGCCGGACCCGCCACCGTGCTGGCCTACGCCCTGGCGGCCGTGCTGGTGCTCCCGGCGATGTTCTCGACCGCCGAGCTCAGCAGCGCCCTGCCGCGCAGCGGAGGCAGCTACTTCTTCATCGAGCGGAGCATGGGCGCCCTGGCGGGGACGCTGGCGGGTCTGGCCGACTGGTTCTCCATCGCCCTCAAGGCGGCGTTCGCGCTGATCGGCATCGGGGCGTTCGCCCGCCTGATCGTCCCGAACATCGGCCCGTGGACCATCAAGTTCATCGCGGTCGCCGGCTGTGTGGTCTTCACCGCGCTGAATCTGCTGAGCGTCAAGGGAACGGGGCGGTTCCAGGCGATCATGGTCATCTCGCTGCTGGCGCTGCTGGTCGCGTTCGTCGCGTTCGGCCTCCCGGCCGTCGAGAACCCGCGATTCAACCACTTCATGGCACGCGGACCCGGTCAACTGTTCGCCACGATCGGGCTGGTGTTCATCTCCTTCGGCGGGCTGACGAAGGTCGCGGGGGTGGCGGGAGAGATCCGCCGCCCCGGTCGCGTCATCCCGGCCGCCTTGTTCGCGGCGTTCCTGTCGGTGACAGTGCTCTACGTCGCGGCGGTGTTCGTCGTCGTCGGCGTCACGCCGGCGGCGGAGCTGTACGACCCGGTCTCGGAGACGATCAACCGCACGCCGTTGTCGACCGCCGCCGGGTACACGGCCATGGGGGGCGCCGGCGCAGTCCTGCTGGCGATCGGCGCGATGCTGGCGTTCTTCACGACCGCCAACGGCGGCATCCTCGCCGCGTCGCGCAGCCCGATGGCGATGAGCCGCGACGGGCTGCTTCCGGGCGTCCTGCAGAAGGTGTCCCGGCGCTTCACCACGCCGTGGGTGAGCATCCTGGTGACGTCGGGCTTCATGATCGTGGTCATCACGGCCTTGAGCATCGAGAACCTGGTGAAGGTCGCCAGCACGATGATGCTCGTCCTGTTCCTGCTGATCAGCGCGGGCGTGCTGATCATGCGGACCAGCCGCATCCGCAACTACCGCCCGCTGTTCAGGAGCCCGCTGTTCCCGTGGGTGCAGATCGCGGGGATTCTCGTCTACGGGTTCCTGATCTCGGAGATGGGGCTCGTGCCGCTGCTGACGGCGGGCGGCTTCGCCGTCGCCGGCGCCCTGTGGTACCTCGCCTACGTCCGCGGACAGCAGCGCCGCGAGAGCGCACTCGTATACATGGTCCGGCGGATCGTCTCGCGGGACATCGTGCGCGCCGGGCTGGAGGACGAGCTCAAGGAGATCGCCTTCGAACGCGACGAGGTGACCCACGACCGGTTCGACCGGCTGATCCGCGAGGCCGCCGTACTCGACCTGCCCGAGCGGACCTCCGCCGACGAGATGTTCCGCCGCGCGGCCGAGGAGCTTTCGCATCGCCTGCACACGCCGGCCGACACGCTGCTCGGGCTGTTCCGCGAGCGGGAGAAGCACTCCAGCACCGTCGTCCAGCCGGGCCTGGCGATTCCGCACGTGATCGTGCCCGGCGAGGGGAAGTTCGACGTTCTTCTCGTCCGCTGCCGCGAGGGCGTGGACTTCCCCGGACAGGACGAACCGGTCAAGGTGTGCTTCGTGCTGGTCGGCTCGCCGGACGAACGGAACTACCACCTCCAGGCGCTGATGGCGATCGCCCACGTTGCGGGCGAGCACGACTTCATGGACCGCTGGCTTCAGGCCGGCCGCGAGCAGGACCTCCGCGACGTCGTGCTCCTGTCCGGACGGAAGCGGCAGCAGTAGACGGGTTCCCGGTCGCCGAGCCATCCACCCGGCCCGCCCCGGCGCCGCACGAAAACGATGCGCCTTGGCGCGGATCGGCCGTGGCCGCACCATGCCGGCATGAACGAATGCACTGTGAATGGAGCGCCTGCGCGGCGTCCCGGCGCCCGCCGGTGGACTGCCCTGTCGATCGCCTGCGTCGCAGCGGGGGTCGCCCAACCGGTCTTCGCCCGCATGCTGGACAATCTGTGGTCGCAGCAGGCCGCCCTCGCGCTGCCGCCGGTCGTTCTCACGGGCGTGATCTGCTTCGCACTGCCCCGCGGTTTGACGCCGGTCGTCGCGCTGGCGGCGTTCTACGCTGTCGAGGCCGTCTTCGCGCTCGCCGCCGGACCCGTCGCGCCGATGCTCGTCGCCGAGCTCGCCGACGGGAGTTGGCTGCAGCTGAGGATCCCGGCCGCGGCACTGGCGGTCGGTCTTGTCGTCGTCTGGGCGCGAGGGCGCTTTCCGCTGTTCCCGCCGGGGTTCCGCACGAATCTGCGGATCCTCCTGCGCCGCCCGGGCGTATTCGCGCGCAAGTACTGGCCGGGACTGTCGGCGCTGCTGATCGGGGCCGCGCTGGACGCCGCAACGACGATCCACTTCATGGTTCGCTACGGGGTCGAGGAGGAACTGCACCCGGCGATGCGGGCGGCCGGGCAGGTGCTCGGACCGTGGGCGGGCGTGACCCTCGGCACGCTGGTCAGGCTGGGGTTCGTGCTGGTCGTCGCGGCGCTTTGGCGGCGCTGGTGCCGGGCGATTCTCTGGCTCTGCGCCGGGCTCTATCTCCTCGCGGCCGGCAGCAACGCCTTCGGGTGGTTGGGGCGGGCGCTCTGGTGGATGGGGTGGGTCTGAGGCGCCCGCCGGGCGACCTGCGCCGGCTTTGGCTTGTCGCCGCATGCCGGGGCGGGCACAATGTCGCAGCGGGCCCGACGGGCGGGCCCGCCTTGCCGCCTTCGATCCGCGCGAGGGACGCGTGAACCGCAAGCGCATCGCCATCCTGGGCTCTACCGGAAGCATCGGCCGGCAAGCGATCGACGTCACCGACGCCGACGATTCGCTGGGCGTCTGCGCCCTGGCGGCGGGCGGAAACGGGCGCCTGCTGGCCGACCAGGCCCGCCGGACCGGCGCGGGAATCGTCGCGCTGGCGGACGACGGCGCGGCCGGCGAGTTCCACGAGGCGGCGGGAGGCGACACAGAGCTGCTCACCGGCCCGGACGCGATGACCGAGCTGGTCCGCCGCGCCCGCCCGGACGTGCTGCTCAGCGGGGTGGTCGGCTCGGCCGGGCTGGCGCCGACGCTGGCCGGCATCGAGTGCGGCGCCCGACTGGCGATCGCCAACAAGGAAACGCTCGTGATGGCCGGTGCGATCGTCATGCCGGCCGCCCGGGCCGCCGGCGTGGACGTCCTGCCGGTCGACAGCGAGCACTCCGCGATCTTCCAGTGCCTCCAGGCCGGGCGGCGCGACGAGGTACGCCGCGTGGTCATCACCGCCTCGGGCGGGGCGCTGCGGGACTGGTCCGACCGGGACGCCGCAGCCGCGGGGGTCGAGGACGCCCTGAACCACCCGACCTGGGACATGGGGCGCAAGATCACCATCGACTCGGCGACGCTGATGAACAAGGCGCTCGAGATCGTCGAGGCGCACTGGCTGTTCGACCTGCCGCCCGGGGCCATCGACGTGGTGATCCACCCCGAGTCCATCATTCACTCGCTCGTGGAGTTCCGCGACGGGTCCGTGATCGCCCAGATGGGACATCCCGACATGATGCTGCCGATCGCCTACGCTCTGGGCTACCCGGACCGTCCGGCGAGGCGGTTCGAACCGCTCGATCTCGCCGCGGTGGGCGAACTGACCTTCCGCCCGCTGACCGAGCGGTTCGCGCGGGCGGTAAACCTGGGCTTCGAGGCGATCCGCCGGGGCGGGGCGGCCGGCGCGGTGCTCAACAGCGCCAATGAGATGGCCGTCGAAGCGTTTCTCGACGGGCGAATTCCGCTGGGGCGCGTGGTTCCGCTGGTCGAGGAAATCCTGAACCGCACGCCCCCGACGGACGAAGTTACCCTACAGTCGCTTCGCGACGCCGACGCCTGGGCGCGGGAGCAGGTCGCCCGTCGCCTCGCCCAGCCGTCGCACGAAACGTAAACAACGTCCTCCCGCCCGCGCGCTGTTTCCGGGGCGCCGGACAGACGAGGTGCACATGGTATTTGCCGCAATGGACATGATGTCGCTCTGGTCGCAATGGCTGTGGCCGATCCTGCTGTTCGTGCTCGGGCTCGGGCTGGTCATCTTCGTGCACGAGCTCGGGCACTTCCTCGTCGCCAAGGCGGTGGGGATCAAGGTCGAGCGGTTCGCGCTGGGCATGGGCCCGCGGGTGATCGGCGTGCGAGCCGGCGAGACGGACTACTGCCTCTGCGCGTTCCCGATCGGCGGGTACGTCAAGATGCTCGGGCAGGAGGACTTCAAGCCGCTGGAAGAGGGCGGCAAGCCCGACCCCCGCTCGTACGAAGCCAAGTCCGTCGGCGCACGCCTCGCCGTCATCTCGGCCGGGGTGGTGATGAACGTCATCCTGGCGGCCGTGCTGTTCACCCTGATCGGCCTGCTCGGGCGCAGCTTCGTCGCGCCGGTCGTCGGCGAGACGGTGCCCGGCATGCCGGCCGCGTCGGCGCGCATCGATTGGAACAACGAGCCGGCGACGTCGCCGACCACCGGCCCGGCGACCGCACCCGCTCTGCCGGACACGCTCCAGCCGGGCGACCGGATCGTCCGCATCGACGGCGACAGCGTCGTCCTGTGGGTGGTCGATCACGAGATCACGAACTTCCCCGACATCGCCATGACGGCCGTGCTTGCCGACCGCGGCCAGACGTTCCGCCTCCATGTCGAACGCGATGTCGACGGGCGGACGCGGTCCGGCGTCGCCGAGGTGAGCGTCGCCGAGAGCGGCGGCGTGCTGCGGTTCGGCATCCAGCCGGCGTCGAGCCTGACCGTCGCCGCATTCGAGGACGCGCGGGTGGACTCGCCGCTCGAGCCGGGCGACCGCGTCGTCGCGATAGACGGCGCCACGATCGACCACCACTGGCAGCTCCGCGACGTCGCGACACGCCTGACCGGTCGGTCGATCCCCGTTACCGTCCGCCGCGGGGAAGAGCGGATCGACGTGACGGTCCAGCCGCTGCTGGCGCCCGCCCCGGGCGTCTACTGGCTGGACGACGGCGGGAGCTTCCAGGGCACGCTCGTCTCGATCGAGCCGGGCGACGGCGACGGCGAGGACGACGACGCCGGGCGGGTGCTGACCTTCCGCCTGGCGGACGGCTCGACGCGGAAGGTGCCGGCCGAGCGGCTCAGCGGGGCGCAGCTCCAGATTCTCGGCATGGCGCCGCGACAGAGGGTGCTCGGCGTGATGGCTGGTTCCCCGGCCGACGAAGCGGGCATCGAGCCCGGCGACGTCATTCTGGACTATGCGGACCGGACGTCCCCGACACACGAGCAGGTCCTGGAGATCAACACCCAGTACGCCGGCGAGGGGACGAACATCGTCGTCCTCCGCGACGGCGAGACGGTCGGCCCGCTCTGGATCGTCCCGCAGCAGCGCGAGGGCGGCGCCCGGATGGGGACGATCATCACGATCGACCAGGCCCATCCCGTCGTCGCCGAGGTGGCGGACGGCTCGGTCGCCGCCGCCGCGGGCATCCCGTCCGGCGCGACCATCACGGCCGTCGACGACGCGCCCGTCGACTCGTGGATCGACCTCTACCGCGAGCTCGCCGCCCGCACGGGCAAGTCGGTGGAAATCCGCTACCGCCACGGCGCCGCGGCCGGTGCGGCCGAGATCGAGCTGACAGCCGACGCCTTCGACCCGTCGCACTACCGTTTCCGCGTGTTCGGCGGCGACGTCGCCTTCGAGCCGCTGACCAGGCACGTCCGCCAGCCGGGCGTGTGGGCGTCGATGAAGTGGGGCGCCCGCGAGACCGTCAAGCTGGTGCTGAGCACCTACGCCTCGCTCAAGAGCCTGATCGCCGGGACCGCCGGCAAGGAGAGCATCTCCGGACCGGTCGGCATCGGCGGGTTCGCCATCGAGGCGGGACGCCGCGGCGTGATGGATTTCCTGTACTTCCTCGGCTTCATCTCCGCCGCCCTGGCGGTGTTCAACTTCCTGCCGCTGCCGGTCGTGGACGGCGGGCACGCGGTCTTCCTGCTCATCGAGAAGATCCGCGGCAAGCCCGTGCCGGTCAAGGTGATGAACTGGGTGCAGATGATCGGGCTGGCGCTGCTGATCCTGCTGTTCGTGCTCGTCACGTGGCAGGACATCTCCCGCATGATCAGCGAGGGCTGGTGAGCATGCCCGGCGAGGCGACGCCGCTTCCGGAGACCCACGCCGGCGAGGGCCTGACCGATCTCCAGCTCAACGGGTATGCCGGGCTGGATTTCAACGCCCGGCCGGAAGATCTGACGCCCGAGGCGATGCACGAGGTCCGCCGGCGCCTGGCGAGGCGCGGCGTGGCGCGGGCGCTGCCGACGCTCATCACCGACGACACGGAGCGGATGATCGCCCGGGCCGCACGATACGCCGAACTCGTCGCGACCGACGAGGACCTGGCGGCCGCGTTCCCCGCCCTGCACGTCGAGGGCCCGTTCGTCTCGCCCACCGACGGTCCCCGCGGGGCGCATCCCAAGTGCTGGTGCAAGCTCCCGTCCGGGGCGCCGGACTTCTTCGATCGCGTCCGCGACGCGGCCGGCGGGAGGGTGGCGATCATGACGCTCGCGCCCGAGCTGGGCGGGGCGGTCGAGCTGATCGGGCGCGGTGCGGCCGCCGGGGTCTGCATGGCAATCGGACACACCGCAGCACCGGCGGACGTCCTCGACGCCGCCGTCGCGGGCGGGGCGACGCTGTCGAGCCATCTCGGCAACGGATCGCACCAGACGCTCGGTCGCCTGGACAACTACATTCAGCATCAGCTCGCCGACGACCGGCTGCACGCCAGCTTCATCGCCGACGGGCACCACATGCCGCTGACGACGCTGAAGAACTTCGTCCGCGCCAAGACGCCGGCGCGGAGCGTGCTGGTCACGGACGCGATCGCCGCGGCCGAGATGCCGCCCGGCGAGTACGAGCTGGCCGGACAGCGCGTCGTAGTGAATGAAGATGGCCGGGCGGCCAAACCGGGGGAGGCGAACCTCGCCGGCTCGACGCTCACGTTGGACCGCGCCGTCGTCAACGCCGTCCGCGCCGGCGCCGCGACGTTCGCCGAGGCGTGGGCGATGGCGTCGAGCATCCCCTCCGGGCTCGTCAACCTGCCGCCCGCGCCGCCGGTGACGGTCCGGATCACGCCCGAAGGCTTCGAAGCGGACTGAAGCAAGAAGCAAATCCCGGAAGCAAATCCGAAATGCGAAGTGCGAAATCCTGAGCTCGAAATCCCAAGCTCGACGCCCGAAACGCGGCCGGCGCATTCGCACTGGTCCGGCGAGCGTTGTGCTTGTATATAGGGTGTTGTAGCCCGTCTGTCCGGAACGCACCGGCCCGACGAGCGACGGCTGTCCGGGCTGACAAATCCCGCGAGTCTGAGCTGCAAGGGGCGCCATGTTCTTGATCTACTTCTGGCCGGCATTCGCCGTGCTCCTGGTCACCTGGCTGATCCTGGCGTTGGTCCCGCCTCTGACGTGTCGCGAGAACGTTCCCCGCGATCAGCGCCCGAGCGCGAGGGTCCGCCTGAAGTTCGCGGCCGCCGTCGTCCTCCTCTCGGCCCTGACGGCGGTCGGTATCTGGTTCCTGGTAATGGCGGCCGCGACATCGGGTCCAGGCATCGTCTTCCCGATTCTGGCGCCGCTCGCCATCGCCGGCTGGGCGGCGGCGGTCTGGTTCCTGACACGCGGAATGGTTCGCCGTTCTGAGACACCCCATGCATTGCGGACCAAGGCGCCGGCCGTGTTCGTCATGCTGATGTTCGGGGTCGGCTTTGCGGGGGTCGGACTGCCGTGGGTCGCCCGTGTGCGCGATTGGAGCATCC
>CAZADC010000007.1:0-25899 GCA_964483755.1 uncultured Planctomycetaceae bacterium
TGTAGATCACGGCATTATGCACCAGGAGGTCGGCTTTATCAGGATTTTGACATGATGCCGGTAGACGCCGGGATTCGCCAACAGCATCACCCCGGCCTCCCGGCCGAGCTGGCTCACCAGGCGCCTGGCGTGACCGAAGCTGAGGGGGCGAATCGTCTTGCCCACCAGCAGGGGCAGCAGCACCCCCACGCTCAGGCCGTATGACGTGTGGAACGGCACACACGCGGCGACACTCATGACGTCGGACAGGGGCAGCGCCCGCGACAGGTCGTGCGCATTGAGGATGAACGACCTGTCGGTGACGATCACCCCCAGCGGATCGCGCGTAGTACCCGATGTATATATGACGGCGCCCGCAGATGCCGGCAGCTCCACAGGGGACCCCTGCGGCGAGGGGATCGGTCCGGCGGCCGCGTCGTCGACCGACAGGACGGTCGAGGCGGGCAGCGTCCGGGCGAGCCCGGCGGCCGACCGGCGTGTCCCCGTGAGAACCACCGAGCGCCCGGCGCTCCTCACCGCACGGGCGACGGCGCAGGCGTCAGGAGCGGTCACGAGCGCCGGAATGCCGGCCGCTCTCGCGGCTACGAAGACCGTGACGAAGTCGATCACGCTGTCGCTCACGCACGCCGCACAAGCATGGGCGGCGCCTTCACGCAGATGGGTCGCCAGCGCACGGACGCGCTGCCAGAGCTCTTCGGCGGTGAGCGATCTCGATCCCGTGTGAACGACCACGGCAGAGGGGTGATCACGCGCGTGACGGCGCAGTGCGTCCGGTATGGCGTTCGTCATGGTTGAAGTCCTTCCGGCCGCGGCGCGTTCGCGGGGGCGACATCGGCGCGAACGAAGCATTCGGCTCAAGTGCCGGCCCGTGCCAGAGCGGCCTCGCCGAGAACCTTGGGATCGAGCGGGCACTCCTCGCGACCGCGCTGCTGGTCGATGCGCCCGAGCTCGACCATGGGTACGAAGGACAACCGTTCGCCGCGTCTCTTGTTGTCGTACCGCAGCGCGTTGATCACCTGCTCGCAGGACAGATCCGGGGGCAGCGCGGTGGGAAGCCCCAGCCCGGACAGGACCCGCTCCATTCGCTCCGGCCAGGACGAGGTCATCCAGCCCTTCATGGCGCAGATTCGCGCCTCGATGACCATTCCGATGGAGATGGCTTCGCCGTGGGTCAGCGTGCCCGCCTTGAGTATCTCAATCGCGTGTCCGACAGTATGACCGATCTCCAGGGCGGCGCCGCTCGTCCCTTCCGAGGCGTCCCGCCGCAGGATTTCGCACGTCAGTTCGAGCGCCCGCGCGGAGATGTTGACCAGCCGCTGGTGATCTCGAAACCAGAACGGATCGGTGAGCGACTCGAACACCTCGAACATCGCCAGGTCGGCGATCAGGGAGAGCTTGACGGCCTCCGCCAGTCCCGTTCGACGCTGCCGGTCGTCCAAGGTCTTCAGATAGTCCCAGTCGATGAAGATGGCCTCGGGGCTCTTCCACGCCCCGAACAGGTTCTTTCCGTACCGTCCGTTCACGGCCTGCTTGCGGCTTATGGAGGCGTCAATCTGGGCCAGAACGGTCGTCGGCATGTGGATGAGCGGCAACCCGCGGAGGAGGAGGCTTGCGGCGAGTCCCGCCACGTTGCTCACGACGCCGCCGCCCAGAGACAGGACACACGCGTTGGTGCTCACTCCCCGCCGCACCGCGGACTCCAGCAGGCGCTCCAGCCGGCTCATGGTCTTGGCCTTCTCCCCGGCCGGCATGGTGAGGACGGTCGCTGGGGCGGTCTCCCGAAGACGTTCGACCAGTCGGTCGGCGTAGAGTGGGGCCACGGTTTCGTCGGTCATGATGAGAATGCGGCCTGGTCGGCGTTCGCAGAACCATTGCGCGACATCCCCGAGCAGATCGTATCCGGTCTGTATCCGGACGGGGTCGTCACCCAGGCGAAGCGTGAACCTGTTCTCTCTCATTTGCATGTCTTGTCCTTGCTCCTTCCTTGCGGCGGCGGGCGACGCACGTCCTCCGCCCCTGCCGCGAGCGACAGCGGCGCGCTGCGGGAGGACTCGGACCGCCCGGACGTCCCGGCCGCCCGTTTCCGGTAGATGCGGACGCGTCGCCGCGCGACGTCGCCCTCGTCAAAGCAGTGCTCGTACAGGTCGACGGAGTTGTTGAACAGCAGGTCCGGCACATCGATGGTGCTCAGCTCGTACTGATCCCGGTTAGTCGATACGAAAGCCGCCTGCCGGGCCGACGCGTCCCCTTCCCACGGTTCGCCGTAGAACACAAAGTGATCCACCGTGTCCATCGCAACGCCGTGACGCTCGCGGAGCCGCCTGACCTGTTCGGCGTTCGGGGTCCTGTAAGGCTGAATCCCGTCGCTCCATCGCATCGGATTGATAACCCGCAGCCGGGTATGCGCCATGACGGGGACGTACGGCAATCCACAGAAGCACAACGTTCCCCGGGCGTCGTCGCGAATCAGGAAGTCCACGAGGCGGTCCATGGGCCCCGAGTAGCCGCGAACGAGCTGCCCGGCATGTTCGACGGGGAAGCTCCGGAGTCGGCAGTGCGATGCCAGGAATTCCTCCTGAGACATCATTCGGTACGATGCCGAACGGGTTGTCACCGACATGGGGGCCTTGACGAGCCTGCGAGTCAGCGGCGTCCACCCGACCGTCCTGTCCACCACCGCATACGGCAGCAGCGCAAAGCAATTGGTGAACAGCACTCCCGCGGTAACCGCCGCGCCGATGCTCGGGTGAAATCGCCACAGCGTCGAAAGCATCGCGGCTCCCCCCACAGCGGCTGCGGGAAGCGCCCAGAGGATGTATCTGGACAGATGCGGGGGCAACAGAAGCGTTGTCACGACGGGACCGCACACCAGCAGGATAAGCACGAGACTCAGTCCCTCCCCCCGTACGCGATCGGCACTGCGAACCGGTCTCGGACGACGGACGGCGGTTGCCCGAACATTGCGACCGACCAGGGCGACGAGCGCAACGATCCCGGCAATCGCGACGAACGGAAACAGGTGAACCGTGATCCGCCAGTAGTTGTGGCACAGATACCCCGCGTAGTGGCTCCGCACTCCGTGAACCCAGCCCTGTCTGACCCGTGAGATGACCGTCGGCATGCAGGCGAGACCGATCAACGTGAGGGCGCCCAGTCGAAGCGATCGTTGCGTGTGCGTCCGGACGGCGTGCAGCCCCGTCGCCACGAGAACGGGCGGGGCGTATACGAACGTGGAGTAGAACAGAGCAGTGCCGGACGCCACGAACGCCGGCGCCCAAAACCGCGGGTCGGACTCGCCAAGCCGAAGGTAGGTCAGCAGACAGACCGCCGTCAGCGCGATGCCCGGCGTGTAAAACGTGCAATCCCGGCTGATCAGCAGAAACTGCACCGACAGAACGAGAATCGCCACCGCCAGGCGCGCCGCCAGCCTGCCGCCCGGCGCGGTCGCTGCTGCGAGTGCCGTCGCGACGATCGTGACGACGCCGCACACCACGGACGGGAGACGTGCGAAGAACGCCGTAGCCGGGAAGACCCGGAATACACCGGCCAGCACGTGAAAGAAGAACGCCGGGTGGTGCGCCCACCGGTCGTGCTCGTCCAGCGTCGTCGCCTGGAACATGCTGACCAGGTTCCTGCCGTCCGAGGCCACGGGCTGGCCGAACTGGAGCGTATTGCAGCCGAGAACATAGAAGATGGCCTCATCCAGCCATAACACCGACTCGCCGAGCCGCGGCAGCGTCAGCAGCAGGAACACGAGGATCATGAACCAAAGGAACCCATCTCGCAACGGCGAGCAGGTGCGTCGTGTTCGTCCTCGGCGCGGGACGGCGGTCATCCACATGTGCTCCCGTCAGCGCCCCGACCACCTCCCGCGATCGCGGCGGGCGCGCCGACGCGCCAACGGACCGATCGCGACCGATCGGCCCGAGAGCGGATCCATTGCCGCAGGACATCCCACAGGAGAAGGACGGCGGTCCGCGCGCTGCGCGCCGCGTTCGCCGGCGAGCCGACCTGCCCGATCGCCGTGCGAAGATATCGCCACCGGCAGAAGTAGGAGACCATGGCGCGGGTGCGCCACGCGTGGAGTTGTTCCGGGCTCAGTTCGCAAACCGAGCACACGGGGCGTCGCACGGAACTGTCGACGTCGAGGCAGTCCGGCGTGAGCTCGTCTCGGTCAAGCAGGGACTGCCGTATTGAAGAACCGATGCGCGGGCTGAGCACGTTGAAGGATGCAAGGTAGGGATTCCACTGTTTCACCCGCTCGATGGTCCGCAGGACGGTTCGTTCGGTTTCACCTCTCAGCCCCAGGATGACGTACGTCATCACGCGGATGCCTGCGCGGCGACAGACGGCGACGGCCTGCTCGACGGTCTCGACCGACTGCCCCTTTCCGCTGAAACGGAGCACGGAGTTGCTGGCGCTCTCCACACCGATCTGCACCGTATGACAACCGGCGCGTTTCATCAGGCGCGTGAACCGCTCGTCGGCAACCACGTCTGCCCTTGTCAGGCAGCTCCACCGGATCGACAGGCCGCGCTGCAGCATCCCCTCCAGCACGCGGACCGCGTGCGACCGCACGGCGCCGAACGTGTAGTCGCGGAAGAACGCCTCGCGAACCCCCAGGCGACCGACGTACTCCAGTTCTTCCAGCACCTCCCGCTCCTCCCGCAATGCGAAGCCCAGACGCGGCGCGATGCAGAACTCGCAGCCGTGGCGGCAACCGTAGTTCGTCAGCACGTTCGCGTAGCGTGGGCTCATCATCGTCGGGAAGTAGTACCTCTTGCTCGTGAACAGCTCGTGGCGAGGGATGCCCATCGTGAAACGCCCGGCGATGCTGCGCCGGGCGCCCGTCGTGCGGCCGTCCGGGAGGCGGATGACCGCGTTTTCGGGCTCGCCGCCGGAGGAGCCTTGAAGACAGGCGTCGAGCGACGGGCTGAGGAAGCTGAGAAGCGCGGCGTCGATCTCGGGATGCCGGGCGAGGATCTCATGCCCCAGCTCCAGGCAGACGTCGCCGGTGACGACAATGCGAAGCCCCGGACAGGCGCGGCGAATCGCCCTCAGGCTGCACACGTCATGCTCCCACGTGATCGCCCCGACCAGCGCGATCATCGTGTCGACACGGTGCTCGCGGATGTACCGCGCCAATCTGCGGGCCCGCCACCGATCAGGCACGGCGTCGCGGAAGTGCACCTCGCAACCGGACGGCAGTCGGGCGCTGAGAACCACCATGTCCAGCGGTGTCCAGTAGTAGCGCGCCTTCGCGTAATTGCTGCAGTAGTAGTCCCGGATCGCGCCCCGGGGGGCGGGAAGACACGTCAGGAGGATGCGCCGGCGCGCGCTCATCGGTCGCGCCGCCACACGGAATTCCATATGATCGACAGCATCAGGATTGTGGCGCGCCACAACGACAGCAGGCTCGGACGACTGTGACGCCGCAGAAGCAGTCGCGCCAGCTTCGTGGGACGAAAGTAGAACGCCAGGAGAGCATTCCTGTGTGCGCTCTCGATCTGCCTCGGCTGCATGCCGGGAAGGCGATGCACCGGGCTGGAATAGCAGCCGTACGCCTCGTATGTCCTGCAAGGATCGTTCAGCAGCAACCCCCGCGTAAGCAGTTGATCGTAGATTCGGGTGCCGGGGAAGGGCTTGAGGATGCTGAATCGCGCGTAGTCCAGTCCGATGCGCCTCGCGAAGCTCACGGTCCGCTTGACCGTGCGAGCGGTCTCGCCGGGCAGGCCTACGATAAAGTAGCCCCAGGTCGTAATCCCCGCTCGCCGTGCAAGTCGCACCGCGCGGGCGACGTGCTCCGGACTGATTCCCTTGGCCGCACGCGCCAGGATGCGTCGATCCGCGCTCTCGATGCCGAAGCCGATGTGCCTCACCCCGAGCTCGCTGAGCGACGCGACCATCTCTTCGTCCACCATGTCGGCGCGCGTGGCCCAGACCGAGAAGGTGAGGTCCAGACCGCGCTCCTTCACCCGAGACGACAGCCTTCGTATCTGCCCTCTGGAGTGCGCGAAGCAATCGTCGACGAAATGCACTTCCCGCACACCGAACTGCGCCGACAGTCGAACCATTTCCTCGACCACGTTCCCGACACTGCGTGTTCGAATGCCCCTGCCGAAAAGCTTGTCGGCACAACAGAAGGTGCAGCAGCCCGTGCATCCGCGCGTCATGGTCATCGGGGCGATCGGCCGGCGTGTGGCATTGATCGGCGCGTAGCGACAGAGATCCGCAACCAGTCCGAAGTCGGGAAACGGCAAGGCGTCGAGGTCCGTCGGCGGCTCGCGCCTCGCGGTGTGGATCACGCGCCGGCCCCTCCTGTACGACAGGCCCGGCACCGCGCCCATGTCCGGATTCGGTCGCCTCAACTGCTCGCATATGTCCGCGATCGCCGCCTCGCCCTCACCGCGAACGGCAATGTCGACGGCCTCGTTCGTCATGCAGGAATCCGCGTCCACTGTCGGGTGCGGTCCGCCCACGATGACCATGGCGCCCGAGACGCGCTTGGCCGTCCTCGCCGCCGTCATGGCCCAGCGAAACGACGGGGTGAGAAGACTGATGCCCACGATGTCCGGACGCTCCCGCTCCAGTCGTTCCGCCAACC
Organism: uncultured Planctomycetaceae bacterium; assembly: GCA_964483755.1. Taxonomy (GTDB): domain Bacteria; phylum Planctomycetota; class Phycisphaerae; order SM23-33; family SM23-33; genus CAZADC01. The sequence continues at coordinate 6,605 of CAZADC010000007.1, forward strand.
CCGGATGGTCGACGCACTCCGCATCAGCGTCCACCAGAACGACGCTCATCCCATGGTCCCGAAGAACGGCGCCGATGTACAACAGGCCCAGCGGAGGCGCCACCGGGATGCGCTGCCCGCTGTACGTCGCCCGTTGGGATGAGAAGACGAGAACGGCCTTCAAACCGGCGCCTCCCGACTGACTGTCGTCTTCCGGTTCGCCGCAGACGGCGCCCGGACGCCGACCAGCGCCGATCGCCGGCGCGTCCGGCTCGCCTCATCGCGGGGCTGTCGCGGACTCCCTCGCTGACTGCGTGAATCGTATTCGAAGCACGTCCAACAGGTCGCGCAGAAGGACGCGCGAAACGTCGACCCGGCTTCCGGCGGATCGGTATGAGTCAACCGCTATCGTCATCACCCGGTAGCCTCGACGAAGTGCGCTGCCTAACAGCGCCAGCTCGTACATCCCGCCGGCAACCTTGACGTCGGACGCCAGCGTCGCGGCCGCCGCGGCCTTGTAGCACTTGCAGCCGCATTGCGTGTCGTTCGGCAGGCCGGGAAACAGAGCGCGCACAAGGAAAAGGTGAGCGAGCGAAAGGACCCGTCGAACCAACGGGCGGCCCCTCGTCCTCACCCTCCAGGGCCGCACGCATGCGATTACCTCATGGCGCTCACAGGCACATAGCACCTGATCCCAGTAGCGCTCCCGTACGGGCAGATCGGCGTCCGTGACCATGACGTATCGACCGGTGCTCGCCTCCAGACCGTATCGGACCGCGCTGCCCTTTCCGGCGCGATAAGGATGCTGCAACAGGCGGCAGTGCCCTTCGTCCCCGTCATCAGGGAGACTGCCTGCGTGCGTCGACCGCGCGTCGCATACGATGAGAATCTCGAAGAGCGTCCCTCTCGCCCGGAAGTACCGACGCAGAGTGCGGCAGGCGGCATGCACTTCCATCGTGACCTCCGGCGCGGGCACGACGACGGATACGGTGGGCGTCTCCCGCAGGAAACCGTCTCCCTCCGCGTCGCACTCCCGCCGGCGGGCCTTGACCGATCCCCGATCGGCGGCCGGGCGTCCTTCATGGGCAGTCACGATCCCCGCTCACCGGCGTTCCGTTCGGGCGCCCCCCGGGCCGGGCGCCGTTCCAGAGGAGATCGCGAAAGTCGTCGCACAGCCTGTCGCCGCGGGCATTCGTATATCCCTCACACTCGAACGACACGAGCAACCGGGGCGGCAGACTGTCGAACTGCGACTCTCTCGACGTGAAACCCCGAGGATCGAGAGCCAAGCGGGCGACCACCGCGTCCGTGTCCGCGTTCCTGACCATGAGGCATGGTTCGACAAACCGGTCGGCGCCGACGTATCCGTCCATGTAGTCAACCAGACTGCCGAGGGCGCTGCTGTAGACCGTTCCGGCCAGGCGCCAACCCGTCGGCGTCCGGCGCAGCGTGCAGTCGACGAAGTACTCCAGCTCCCCGGTTCGCCGGGACGGTCGGGACCTGCGGAGTCCAAGCACCTGGAAGCGTCGCCACGCATCGCCGGCGTCGGGCCGAATGTCGCACAGGTGCTCCCGGAAGCGGTTCGATCCGTCCTGCCTCGAAAGCCGCTCGACGACCCGATCGTCTCTGCTCAGTACCGCGAACTTCCTCGCGGAAGCGGCGACGCGGTATCCGCCTTCATCAGCGAGCGCCGCGATCTTCCGCATGTTCGCCTTATAGCGTGCGGAGTCCCAGCAGGGACCGTCGAAGTCGGCAACGATCACCTCGGGATACTCGCCGCCGTCCAGTGCGATTTCGAGGAAGGTGACGTGTCTTCGGTTGCTCATGTGAGGCAGGATATGCGTACTCGCCGCTACGCAGACGTCTTCCGGCAGCCCGCACAGCGCGGCATCTATGGCCGGGCCGTTGCCGGTGCTGGGCTCCCGGAACGTTCTGTTCCACACGAGGAGCGAGGACCACTTCGCGTTGGCGAGAACGCACCCGGGCACGAGCATTGCAGCCGTTGCGACCCCGACGAGCCTTCGCCTCCCCGCCGGCAGGCGCCGACCGAGGCGCATCACTTTTGCCGTTCCGAATATCGACGCGATCACGAGGAAGGGAAGAATGCTGGAAAGGTAAGGCTCCTTGATCGATTGTTGCCGCCAGTCCAGGCTCAGCGTGTTGTAGAACAACGGCACAATGAACAGAACGCTCTGTCTGGGTGCGAGCAGCGACAGGAAGCCGAACGGCAAGAGCAGCAACACGACGAAGCGCCCGATCCGCGCCGAGTAGGCCGAGTGAAAGTAGTGCTCCACCACCCGGGCGGGGTCGAGAACGAGCGTGCCCAGCACCTCGCCGATCCCTTCGCCCAGGTGCGCATACCGGAAAAACTGCCAGAGAGACCCGCCGGCGTACCAGGGCATGATGACACCTACCGCCAGAAGGAACCAGGCGCATCCGAGCGCGGCGACGGGCAGACCCAACCGGGGGCGCCCGTCCAGCGCAACGTACAGCCCGACCCCTGCATAGACCAGCCCGAACTCCTCCTTGCACAGCAAAGCCGCCATCACGCATGCGAGGAAGGGCCCGTATCTGCCTTTGAGGTAGAAATGGAACCCCAGCAGGTGAACCGGGATCGCAAGCGCTGTTATGTGAACGTTGTTCAGCGCGAGGTAGCCCGTCGCCGGATGCAACAGAAACACCGCGGACCAGAGGAAGGCCAGGTCCTCTCGCCCGATCACACGCCGCGCGATGCAGAACACCGGCCAGGCCGACAGCGCCAGCACCGCGGCCTGGAAGGCGATGTAGAATTCAGGCGAGCAGAATATTCCGTAGACGAGTCCCAGCGGACCGAACATCACGAACAGGTGGTTGCAGAATATGTGATGAGACGGTCCCATCAGCGTCGTGTGGTATGGGCGGCCGTACACCATGTTCCAGAGGATGTTCGTCTCAACAGCTAGGTCTCCCCACGTCCAGTAATTGCGGTGGCGCACTATGCCCAGACAGGCAAACGTCGCCGCGAACAGCACCATCATGCCCGCGAGGAGCAGTCGGATCCGCAACGTCGTCGGCGCCGCCGCGGTCCGGACAGAGGAAGACACGCCGGCGCCGCTCATTCCCGCTTGCGCCTCCATATTTCGACTCTCTCGCCGTCCGTCCTGGTCCGGAAGAAGTGATTGTAAAGATCGGGCCAGTTCTCCATCGGGATGTCGGGGTAGTCCAGGACAATCCTGGCGTACCGGTCGCGATTGTGACGGAGGAAGTGCGGGTCCGTGAAGGCGGGCGAACATTGGGGGAGCGACTTCCGGGGCGCCACCCAGTCAATCTGCTCGTCGGGGCAGTAGGACTCGTTCGCGATCCGCTGTCGATTGGGACAGACGTCACCGTACAGCATGCCCGCCGTGGGCGACGACGCGTCCGTCGCGTCGCCCGACCGGCAGCGATTGACCGGCGCCAGGCCGGTGTAGAAGAACAGCACGTCGGCCTCGATTCCGCCGCAGATCACCGTATCGTCATCGGCGGCGTGCCGGTTGATGTACTTCGCCACGCCTTCGTTCGGGCCGTCGTAGTCGTGCGCAATTTCATAGAGAAACTCGGCGAGGAAGCACCGGATCTTCACGTGGTCGCGCACGAACGTGGACACCGGTGTGACGAACAGCTCGTTGTTCCGGTTGTCGTTGAGAGGCGAAGCGATCAGGAAGAGCCTGTCGCGGTCAACGTCCAGGGCGCGCAGCGCCGCATAGGGAAGGACATGGAGCGCATTGGACGAGACGATCGTCGCGACGCCCGCTGCCATGACGACCTTCGTCCGCCGCCCGAGCGCGTCAAGCAGGACGGCGGCCAGGCCGGTGCTCAACGGAAGAAGGGGAGCGATGTATCGCGTCGAAAAGGGGTACACGAGCCAGCTGATGCACACGATGAATACGACAATCAGGACCAGCAGGAGAGCGCCCGGCGAATACGGGTTGATCCTGCTCGCCCGGCCGGCGCAGCGTGCGGATCCGACAGGCGCCGGACGACGGAACCGTCTGCGAAGGCGGACCCGCCCGCCGACTGCCCTGACAAGCCCGCCGACGACCGCCACCGCAGCAAACGGACTGAAGTACACCTGCGATTTCCAGAAGTACACCATGGCGTGTCCCGGCACGCGCGAAAGCGAGCACGCGTTGCGAGCAACGGCGTCATATCGGACGTAGACAAGCCAGGGAATCGTGAGCAGCAACATCGCCGCGAACGCCGGAACAAGCGGGAGAAGTCTGCGCCGCGCAGCCGTGCGCCCCCAGACGACCATGTGAAGCAGGTAGCCCGGCAGCAGGCAGAAGAAGAAGGCATATTGACAGTGGAAGAGCAGCACCATCGCGCCGGCGAACAGCCAGCCGCCGTGTCGCCTGTCGTTCAGAATCCGGCGGTAGCCCGCGAGCGAAAGCACCGCGCCGAACATGACCCAGCTGACGTACCCGTTTGTCCTCGCATAGAGCAGGAACTGCACGTTGAAGGCCGTGAGCACCAGCGCCAGCAGCCCGGCACGTCGCCCCGCAAAGCGCCGCATGGTCCACCAGAGAACGATCAGTGCCAGCACGCCGACAAGAGCGGGCGCCGCCCGCGCGGTCCAGGTGGTTTTCCCGAAGATTCGGAAAACGAAGGCGTTCACGTAATACGGCAGCCAGGAATGGTTGATCCACACCATCGACGTGTTGGTGGCGTTCCCGCCGTCGCAGACGCCGATGAAATGGCGACCGATCTGTCCGAGAGGGTATCCGTTGCTCAGCGTGGAGGACGCCAGGTTCGCGTGAATCGCTTCCTCGCCGTCCAGATAGGCGTTGTCCAGCCCGGTGTAGATCAGAATCAGCGCGACCCCGAGAACGCAGAACGCCGCGATGCGATCCCATTCCGCCAACCTGGCGAACGATTCTTTCACGACAAGGTGGGCGTCGCAGTCCATCGGCGGGTCATCCCACGCGCCGCTTTCCCCATCCTGTCAGAAGATTCCAAAGGATGCCCGCCTGCTCCTGAATGCGGTTGGGAACTTCCCAGCACGACAGAAGCGGCAGAGAGAGAACCTGAAGCGCGTGCACGACGAATCCGGGAAGCTTTCGCAGCAGAATGCCGCGAAGCCGGCGCCCCACCGCGGGGGGCAGCTTGTTGACGATGGGCGCGGCGGCCTTCAGATTGCCTGCGACGTGAGCAAACGGGTGTGTCAGCAGACTGCGATCCTGCGAACTTCCCTCCCCGTCCCTGAGACGCCGCCATGCCGCCGGGCCGATGAATCCGCCTTCACGTGCGCGGTCCGTGATCGTCAATCCCGGGTAAGCGTAGAAGACAAAGGAGAAGAGGCTGGTCGGACGCAGACGAAGGTTCAGCTCCAGGGTCCGCCACATCTGTTCGTCGGTTTCCCCCGGCATGCCGAACATGTTGAAGCTGACGCTCTTGATGCGGTGTCGTCTGAGTGCGGCGAACGCCTGCTCGATCCGGTCGATGGAGAGATCCTTGCCAAGGGTATCGTTGCGGACATGATCGTCTCCGGCCTCGACCCCGAGGGCGACGCACCGGCATCCCGCGGAGGCCAGCATCTCCGCCGCCTCGTCGCTCATGTCACGACACGTGGACAGGCAGTAGAAGGGAAGGCCCACGGATCGGGGGTATCTCTCGCAGAAGTCGGACAACCATCGGAGATCGTGCGTGAAGATGTCGTCATAGAAGTGGATTCGTCGCAGCCTGTACCGCTTCCGGTAGTAGCCGACCATGTCCAGCGCGTAATCGACGCTGTGCCGACGGTAGTAGCGGCCTTTTCCTCGATAGAGTCTTCTTCCCGAGTTATGCCCGCAGAAGGTGCAGCATCGAGGACAGCCTCTGGAGGTCATGACGTAGGCGTTCGACGTGAAGCAGCCATACCTGTAGAAGAGGTCCTTGTCCGGGAAGGGCAGAGAGTCCAGATCGTCAATCAGGTTCCGCGGCTCATTCGGCACGATTTCTCCGCCAGCGCCCTTCATCCAGATGTTGGGAATCCCGTCGGCGCAACCCCCCCGCTCCATGGCGTCGAGAAACTCCGGCACCGCCTCGTCGCCCTCCCCCACGCAGACGTAATCAATCCCCGGGCTGCGGAGGACGCGCGCGGGCAAGAGGCTTGCGTGCTGTCCGCCGGCGAGAATCGGAACGCCCAGCGCCCGCTTCAACCACGCCGCGGCTTCCTTCATCCACCGGTAGGAATACGTCGTCGAAGAAAGCAGGACCACGTCCGGGCGGAACGCCCGGGCCCGCCCGAGCATGCCGCGCCGGATTCTGCCCCGCAGCGGCATCCGGAACGGGAGGTGTCCCGTCGCTTCGATCCCGGGCTCGAAAATCAGCTCTGTCTGATGCCCTGCACGTCGGGCGATTGCCGAAAGAAGCTCCACCGCCGGCCATTCGACGCCCTTGAAGGCGAACAGGACCCTCATCGGCGCGCCCCGCGCGTTGACGGTGCGGCGCGCCGCACCGCACCCGATCGAGCGCCGGGGCGCGAAGCGTCCGCGCGACGGTTCGCAGACCGAACGAACCGGACCAGGCAGATTACCGACATGCGCACGGCGAACCACAGGTGCATCAGCACGGTTCGGTTCCTGACCGCGCGCCGGATTGTCCGCCGGAGGGTCTCGGCACGCAGATAGAAGCTGGTATAGAGCGTGTTATACGCGGCCGTGATCTGTCGCGAAGTGAGATGGGGGTGTGCGAACACGGGGCGTTCCGTCTGGAAGTAGTAATGCTCCCATTGCTCGGTGAGAATACGGGAATCCGCTTTCAGCCGGTCGAAGAACGTCGTGTTCGGGAGCGGAACGGCGCGGGTCGCCTTCAGAAAATCGAGTTGAGGTCGGCGCTTTGTGAACTCCAGCGTCTCCCGGATCGTCCTCTCACACTCGTTGAGATAGCCCACGATGAAGAACCCCGTGGTCTGAAGCCCCAAACGGTGAGCCATTTCTATCGCCCGGTGGCACTGCTCCACGGTCGTGCGCTTGTTCATCGCATCCAGAACGTCCTGGCTCCCGCTCTCGATTCCGAAACTCACGCCGTAACACCCGGCCCTCCGCGCCAGATCGAGAATCCGCTCGCTGACCCGGTCCACGCGGAGACCGTACTGCAGGTTCCAGGGGAACTTCAGCCCGCGGTCCATGATCCGGCGGCAGATTGTCTCGGCCCATCCGGTGTTCGCCAGGAACAGGTCGCCGCGGAAGTGGATTTCCTCGAAACCGCACTCCAGCATGTACTCGATCTCCGAGACGGTGCGCGACGGCGACTTGGAGCGTACACGCCGACCGAAGACGGTCTTGTCGCAGAACGAACAGTTGAAACAGCACCCTCGCGTGGTTTCGAGGCCCCCGACGCGGCTGCGGCGCCAGATGAGCCGACTGGACCGGTACTTCCTGAGATCGAACATCTCCCAGGCGGGCATGGGAAGCGCATCCATGTCCTCAATCAGCGCCCGGTCCGGGTTGGCGACGATCCTGTCGCCCTCCTTGTAGACGACCCCGTCCACGCCGACCGGGGAGTCCTTCGCGAGCAGCTCGGCGAAGGTGCGCTCGCCCTCGCCCCGGACCACGAGATCGATGCTGCCCCGTCCCAGCATCTCGCCTGAAAAGGCAGTTGCGTGTGGTCCGCCCACCGCCACCGTCGTTCGCGGACACAACTGCTTCGCCCGATCCGCAACCCGGCAGGCGGCGCCGTACAGAGGGGTGGTCACGGTGACGCCCACGAGATCGGGATGGACCCTCCGCAAGGCCGTGTCCAACTCGTCTGCGGCGTTCTCCGACACCCCGAGGTCCACCGCCTTCACGTAGACGCCGCACCCCTTTGCCACGGCGCCGAGTGTGGCGATCGACAGCAGAGGCAGGCGACTTTCGATCAACCGGAGCATGCCGGCCGAATGCTTGTTGAACGCACCCGGGGGATTGACAAGCAGGATCCGCTTCATCTCGTTAGGTTTCGGCGCCGCGTGGCGCCGCGTCGCTGCGCGGACATCGATTGAAGTTCCCCGATTCGTGCCTGGTCCGATGACGTCGGCCTGCTCATTCCTCTCGAAACAGCGGATTGCTGCTGAACACGGCCCGCAGACGGCGAAAGCGCGTGTCCGGGTGCAGCGACAGATCGGCCAGCCGATCCGTGAGGTCTCGGGATGCGTCCGACGTCGTGCGTTTGCCCATGAACCCCACGCAGTCCCACGGCATGACCTCCCGCTTGTTCAACGCCATGAAATCCCGGACGACGTTGTCGCGGATGAACCACATGCCGTAAATCTCCCCGATCCCGTATCTGTTCGGATCATCAATCCTCTCCCGGCATCGTCGCCAGGCTTCCCCCGCCGTCAGGAACGCTCCGGGGGGCAGGTCAAGCGGATCGACGCTGATGTCCATCTCGTCCACCTGCACCACGTCGAGCTGCGGATCGACCATGATCCATCGCCCGTCGACGGCGTTCCAGTATTCGCATATCCAGTGATCCATGCGCACCATCCCGGGGAAGTACGTGGCGAAACCGCAACGGACCCGCGCCGCCACGCCCTTGTTCCGCAGCATCGAGCAGAGCAGAACCGCGTATTGACGGCAGTTCGCCACGAAACGCCTTTCGGGCTCGCGCGGGACGACAAGCGGGCGCCGATCCCGCCCGTAGATGACTTCGAGGATGTCCTCGACGCGTGAAACCCGGGTCTGGTTGCGATGCGCCTCGTCGAGGGACACCCCGTACCGCCCGGCGTGAAACACGTGGATGCAGGTCCCATGCAGGGCCTCGCACATGCCCCGCACGTCATCCGGAAGCTGCGCATACAGTCCCACGTACTTTCCCGGCGCGGTGGTTTCGCTTTGTGTGCTGTAGTAGGACATGCGGCCCGCCAATCCGTGCACCGTCGAGCGGCGCGCAGCGGTGCACCCCGTGAAAACGGCTACCAGAACGGACGAAAGCATAATCCTCGACATCCCATGGCTCCAGCCGATACGCGCTGACGCTCACGTCGCATCCACCCAGCGTCCGAACTCGGACATGCCCAGCGCTAGCCGAACGTACTCCCGGACTGCGCGAACGACGTCGACCGACCCGGCCTGCCCGCTGAACGTCCGGTCAGCGGAATCGATCATCGCCACAGCGCCGCGCCAGCCCCGTCGCGCCAGGAATCGCCGGTAGTACCGAATGCATCCGGAAGCGGAGGCGTCATATCTGCCGTAGAGCAGCAGCAGTCTCTTCGACGGGCCCGGCGGGCCCTTGGCGCCGGCGGCCGCGAGCCGGGCAGCCCGAGGGGGCTGGTACTTGTCCCGCTTTCCCCAGACCGCCCGTCGGACAGCCCGGACGTCAACCCGCCCGGCCGCAAGCCTCAACCAACTGGTCGGTCGCAGGCCCTTGATCACATATCGACCAAGCATGTTCCGGACGTACCTCGCCCGGTCGCCGGTCGCCTGGACGGGGTCGTACTGGGGCGCGCCCAGAAGCACAGCATGCGAGATGGTCGGCGTCATTTCCATCAGCTTGATCCCCGCCACCGCTCCCATGCACATAGCCACGATAACGAAGGCGTGAGGCGACGGCAAGAGGCCGGTCAGGCGCCGGCAGCAGCCTCGGGCATCCTCGAACATGGTGTCCACGGTCAATTCCTGATCCTCGCCTTCGCTTTCTCCCCGCCCGCGATAGTCGAACCGGGCGGCGCAGATGCCGTCGCGAGCCAGTCGCTCGGCAATTCGCACCAACAGGTCGTGAGGACCGCTGCGTGTCGTGCCGGGCCCACTGAGAATGACCGCACAGCATCCACAACGCCGTGCTGCGCGGAGCCCGTGAAGGATGCCGGCGACGCACCGTCCGTCGACGCGGAAGTTGAAGCAGGCCGGGCAGCTCACGGGGTCCTGTCGACTATCGAGCATACGGCACGCTCCAGGTCCGGCAGTCGATACGCGTCGTCGCGAGCCCAGAAGGGGCGTGTCCGGTGCCCGAGCGCGTGCACGACCGGCCGGACGCGAGCGAGCACTCCCGACCGCCGGACGCGCCCCGATCCCGTGCAGACGACCGCAACCGTCGGCGGATCCTGATGGGATCGGACGACGCGCTCCACCGCCGTCAGCCCGTCGAGGAACTCACGCGTGAAGACGAATCCCCCGAGGTCAATCGCCGGGCGGCGGGCGCCCGCCCGGTCGCCCGCAAAGGCGGATCGGAACAGAGCGGCCCTTTCCAGCTCGCGTTCATACGCGGCGGCGTCAGTCACGGGGTCGATCAGGAACAGCCGGCAAACCGGGAGGCGACCCCACGCCGCCATGGCGAACAGCGCGCCGAGCCGCACGCCCGCCATTGACAGCGTGTCCGTCGGCCACCGTGAGGTCAGATGGTCGGCGACGGCAAGCGTGTCCTCGACACAGTGATCGGCTCGAAGGCGCTCGAAGGCGCCGCCGCTCTCGCCGGTGTTGGCATAGTCGAATCTCATCGTCGAAAACCCCGCGTCGGCCAGTGCGCGCCCGATATGCACCAGCACGCGACACGAATTGCTGCGCTCATTCGCCAGCGGGGGACAGAGAAGCACCCCGCGTCGGCGCTTCGCATCACCGGGGGATCGCCTTCGGGCGAGCCGGATCGCCCAGTAGACGACCCGTCCGCGCCGTCTGAGAAACCCTCGCTCGTCAGGACACATCGCCGGTCTGCATCTGCTCGGCGATGTAGTCCGCCAGCGCGTCAAGGTTGGTGAACGGCTCGGGCGTCAGGGACTCCTGGTCCAGCTGCAGGTCAAACTCCTCTTCGATCGCACAGATCAGCATCACGCCATCCACGGAGTCCAGGTTGATTCCGCGATAGAAGATGGGCGTGCTGGGCGTCATCTCGCCGAGCGAGTCGACCTGGGTCGGCCACTCCTGCCTGAACAGTTCATAGAGCTGCTTCAGGATTCTCTGTTTCATCGAATGGCTCCGCTTGGGTTGTGAACGGGACGTCCCCCAGAAGCGAGTCGAACGTGCCCCGTTCGCGTATGACGGTCTCCGCAGTGTCGTGCACGAGGATCTCAGCGGGAGTCGGTCGTCCGAGAAACATCACCGGGCTCATCGTCAGACCGTACGCGCCGGCATTGGCGAAGACCACCAGGTCGCCGACCCGGGGGGAAGGCAGCGGGCACTGACGCGCACAGATATCGATCGTTGTGCACAGCGGACCCACCACGTCCACGAGCACGTCCGGACCCCGCGGGCGCCCGACGGGAATCAGCGAGACCATGGGATTTGTCCGGTCCCATCGGAGAAGCGGCGACGCGGCCATGTAGTTGTTGATGCCCCCGTCGGTGACGACATAGCGCCGCCCGCGCGACGTCTTGACATCCTGAATGCGACAGACGAACAGCCCGCACGACCCGACGATAAAGCGCCCCGACTCGATAACGATCTCGGTCCGCTCGAACTCGGGTTCTCGCCGCAGCGCGGCGCACACCTCCGCGAGTCCCTCTCCGAACCGCGACAGGTCGAGCGGCGCCTCGTCGGCCGAGAAGGGAATTCCCAGCCCCCCGCCAAGGTTGAGGTAACGACAATCCAGCCCGTGGCGCCGGACCAGCTTCCCCGCCAGTTCGGCGATGTAGCGGCAGTTGGAGACGATCGAGTCCGCCTGGAGGATCTGGGTGCCGCAGTACACGTGAAATCCGACCGGTCGCGCGTGCCGGTTTCGCAGCGCGTCCCGGATTGCCGCATCGGCGCTTTCCTCGTCCACGCCGAACTGAGTGGACTTGCCGCCCATCTTCGCCTTTGTTCCGCGCCCGGCGTGCAGCGGGTTGAGACGTAGCGCGACATTCACCCGACGGCGAGCGGATCGAGCCGCCGCCTCGATGCGCCGAATCTCGCCCGAAGACTCGCAGTGAATGACCCCGACACCTTCCCTGACCAGGTAGTCGATTTCCGCGTGCGTCTTCCCCGGACCGGACGCAACGATGTCCCGTGCCCGGAATCCCGTCCTCAACGCGGTACACAACTCGCCTCCGCTCGACACCTCCGCCCCGATGCCGGTCATCCGTATCTCGCGGCAGAGATGCGGATTCGGATTGGCCTTGAGCGAGTAGCAGACGCGGACGTCGTCGCCCACGGCGCGGCGAAGGCGCTCGCATTGCGAGACCAGCTCGCGCCTGCAGTACAGGTAGAGCGGCGTTTCGCAGCTTGACGCGAGGCGGCGTATCTCGGCCTCGTCCAGGACCAGTTGGCGCGGATCGGGGGTGTTCATCGTTCCGGACAAGCGGTCGTCGCCCTGTCGGCCGCGCCCAGCGCTCGCAGGCGCGGCTCCGCCGCACGACGCAGCTCCTCCACTTCGCAACGGTCCTCTCCCAGAAAGAGAAGCATCGTCTTCGTGACACCTCTCGTCGCCCGTTCGAGACTGCCGGCATACGCGACCGGCACGATCCCCCGCCCTTTGGCGGGGTCGAAGAAATGCGCGAACCCGACGTGGCGCAGGAAGTGGTCCAGCGACATTCTGTCCTGCCAGCGGAAGGTGTAGGTCATGGCGCACGCGGCGCCGGAATGCTCGATCCTGTCGATCATCGCACGCACGAACGTAGACATGTTCATTCGCGCGTTGGCCTCAATGACGGGAAACGCCTCGCGGTCCGTGTGGAACGAATCCAGGCCGATGACCCCCCGGTACCCGGCCGCGGATGCGCGCTCCACAATCCGGCTCTGTGCGGCCGCAACACCCGCCCACAACCGATCCGGGCCGCCCGCAGGATGGAAGTAATTGCCCTCGTATCGCTGTCCGCGGAGGATCTGCTCGGATGCGCCCAGGAAGCGTATCCGCCCGTCCGGAAGGATCATGTATTGAGCGTTGTGCGTGGCGCACTTGTCGTACCACCCCTCAACGAGCAGTTCGGGCGTCCGGTCCGATCGAGACATGACGTCCATCGCGCGGCACAGGCGCCCGAGGCGCGCCGCGTCGCTCACCACCACCATGCCCTTGCCGGAGATTCCGTACGGCTCCTTCACGACCACCCTGTCGAATCGCTTCAGCAGAACGGCGGCCGTGTCCAGTATCTCCCCGGACGAGCGGCATGCCCGGCCTTCCGGAAGCAACAGACCCAGCTGGCGGCACCATCGCCGCACGACCACCTTGTTGTTGCACAGCAGGCTGGAGCGGGCGTCTCCCCCGAACAGCGCCAGACCGCGCTTCGAGGCCAGCTCCTCCGTCCAGGCATCGTTGCCGAAGCATATCAACATGTCGAGTCGCCCGCGTCGCCTGGGCTCCTGCGACACGCCGCAAACCGCCTCTCTGACAGCCATTCGCGCGTCGGCACACGTTGCCGGCACGTGGATCGGCGTGAAGTCCGGACACGACAGCCCCAGCTCTCGCCAGAAAGTCGTCAGTTCTCCGGGAAATGTCTCGGCTTCGCAGAGCACGGAGTCGCCCTCGTCGGCCAGCAGGACGTTCAGGAGGCTCAGCTCAGGCCAGCGCTCCGAGGGACTGCTCATGTACTGCCCCATTCGGGAGAGCACGTGCCCGCGTTTGCCGCCCCACCCCATCGACACGTTCATGTTCCACAGCCAGATGCCGCGCACATCGTGGCAGTTGCCCAGCCGCGCCGCCTGCTGGCGGTACTCGCGGAAGGCGGTTTCGACGGGCGTTATGGTATGAGAGCTGGCGTCCAAGGCGGCACGTGTCCTTCAGGACGGAGTGTGTTGACCTTGCCCGGCACCCACGTCGCTGACCAGGCCCAGTTCGGCCCGCACCCGCGGCATGTCCGGCTCGTGACGGAACGCCCCGCGCGATGCCCGTTCGTCCCAATCCTCCAGCATGGTCAGAGCACCTCGGCGGCTGAGCATTCCGCCGCGGACCTTGGCGCAGATGTGCTCCTCGTACGGCATGCGCCCTCCGGCCCGTCCTGCCTGCCGCATCATGAGCGACTCGACCAGGCAGTTGGTGCTGCCGGGATGCACGTGAGGCAAGCCGAACTCCACCATACGGTCCGTCACTTCGTCCTGGTTGTAGCCGATGATTGCGAAGACCGCGGCGCGGCGCGGCAACCGGCGCCAGGGCAGGAGCAATGATCTGATCTTCTCTCGCCGTACCTCCCGACGACAGTCATCAAGAAACCTCCTCGACCCCGCCGAAAGGTCCCGGCGTACGTCGTCGCTCAACCCCGTGAATCCGGTAATGCAGCCGCCTGGCGGTCGACCAACCCGTCCCAGATGCTGCATCGGGTCGTGTCCCGTCACGATGTAGGCTACCCGCAGTCGACACGCCAGTCGGACCGCCCCGGCGAGCATGACCCGGAAACACGCGGAGCAGACGTCGCGACCTTGCCATCTGTCCTCGGCGCGAGTGAGACCAACGCGGTAGATCGCGCGGAAGATGTCGAAGGGCGGCCTGTACGTCAGGTGTTCCAGATTCAGCCGGCCGGACACGTAATCCAGGTTCTCGATCGACTCTCTTGTCAGGAAGCCCGTGTCGCAGGTGAACAGCAGAATCCGCCGGTCTCGCAGTCGCGTTGCGAGCTGCTCCGCCAGATAGCAGCTGTCCTTCCCGCCGCTGCACATCAGCAGGACGTCCCACGATCCCCGTCCGCGCTTCCGAAGACTGCGCCGGACCACGGAGGTGTCCATCCGCACGGGCGAGGGGGCGACAGGCCCGCCCAGGCCGGCGTCGCGGCAGGAGTTGCACAGCGTCTCCACCGCCGTCTCGTCCAGCCGTACGGCGCAGACGCGACAGCGCTGCTTCTCGATGGTCTTCCCGCTCACGGGATCACCTCGGTCCAGTTGACGGCCTGGAGGCTGCCGTCCAGCGCCGAGCGCGGGATCTTTGCGCCGATCGGCGCTTCATGAGTCCGCACCAGTCGAATGAGCAGTCGCGTAGCCCGACAGAACATCGGATCGTACGTCCAGATGCATCGTCCTCCGCAAAGGTGACGCACGTCACACCGCAGGCACATCGGCTTCGGTTCGTGCGCCCTTTGGGGAAACCGCCCGTCCGTCACGCGCCCGAGCACATCGGACGGCCCACCGTCACGTCCGCTTCGACTGACCCCCTCCGGGCAGGAGTGGATGACCCCGTCCGGGTCGATGGCAATCATCGTTCGCCCCGGACCACAGTGGTAATAGCTGTTCCCGTCGCGACGGAGGAATTCCGTACGGATGAACGAGTACACGCCCACAAAGGGGATGGCGTTAAAGAACCGCGGCGGGTCGTGCGCGAGCCAGGTTTCCAGCGCCTCCGCCAGATCGCGACTGTACCCGCGGAAGAAGGCGTCCGCGCGGCGTCCGCGCAGATCGTTGCTCAACTGCCAGTACACGTGGTCGAACAGGCCGCTGGTCGAAATCGCCCGGAAGCCCGCCGCGAATCCATCCGGGCAGGCCAGCGTCATCCGCGCGAGCAGCGGCACGTTCGTGTGTTCCCGCACGTGGCGCGCGTTGCGCATCGCCCTGTCATAGGTCCCCTTGCCCCGACAGCGATCCATGACCTCGCGGTCTCCGTCGATCGAGATGCGAATGTGCTGGAAACGCTCCAACAGCGCCACGGGAAGTCCGGTCAGGAGCGTACCGTTCGTCTGAAGAACCAGCGGGCACACCGGCGAGCATTGTTCGGCGATCCGCTCCATCAGCCCCGGATTCAGCGTCGGCTCCCCGCCGGTGAAGCACAGAACGACGGGTTCACCGGCCTGGTCGATGACCCGGCGCAGGTCCGACAGACTGTAGCTGATCGTCGCCTTCTGCGGCTTGTCCCGATAGTAGCAGTAGGCGCACGCCAGGTTGCACCGGGAGTTCACATAAAGGTTGATCCATTTCATTGGCAGGCGCCCCGCGGCGACGGGCGAGACGTCAACGCCCTGCGCCACCCGCGGATCTTCTTTGACAGCCTGTACGCGACCGGCCAGCCCAGCCACCCGCGGGAGATCCGGACCCGCGCGAGCGCGCCCCATCGCCGCGGCCGGGCCCGCCGACTGTAGCCGAGGTCGAGGTAGAACCGCTGCCGCTTGACGCGCTCGAATCGCTCGTGCAGATCAGCCGGGGCGGAGAGCTGCTCCGCGGCCAGCGGGGTATCCTTGCCCGGTTCCAGCGGATGAATGAGGAAGTCTGCGCCGGGCGACACCTGCTTGATTTCACGCATGACGGACAACGTCTCGTCCACGTTCTCGTGAGGCAGGCCGACCATGATGAACGCCAGCAGGCCGATGCCGGCAGAGCCCAGCCGCCTGGCGCAATCAATGATCTGAGCGCGTGTGATGCCTTTACCCAGCGCCCGCAGGCTCGCGTCGGATCCGCTTTCGACGCCGACCTGCAGCAGCTTGCACCCGCTGCGCTTGAGGCGCGCCAGGTCGGCGCCGCTCAACCGCGTGACATCGTCCGCCCTGGCGGACGCGATCCAGCGCAGCGGCATGTTGCGCGATATCATGCCGTCCGCGAAGGCGCGGACGGCGGCAAGGTTCCCCATGAAGTCCTCGTCGACAAACACCACCTCTCGGATGCCGGGGTATCTCAGCCAAAGCCGACCGATCCTCCGGACGGTTTCCTCGCGGTCCAGAGCGAATCGCTCCCGGCCGTACGCCGCCGCCACGCTGCAGAACCGGCACCCGTGACTGCACCCCCGGCTGCTGCAGAACGTCAGGCTGTACGTCCCCGGCGAAGAGGTTGCGTAGTCTCCAAGATTGATTCGTTCGTAGGGCAGTTGCGGAAACAGCTCCTCATCGTCCTGAAACGCCGCGGCAGGACGGCCGCTGGGATCCTGATCTCGCGTGTGCAGGCGCCCGGATGCGGGCACCTCGCAGCCGCAAAGGAGGTGCTCCACGATCATTCGCCACGCGGCTTCGCCCGGACCGCGTACGATCCCGTCCACGCAGGCATGACGCCGCAGCACCTCCCGCGGATGCCGGCTTGGGTACCATCCGCCCCATATGACCCTGGCCTCGGGGTGGCACAGTTTCACGGTTCTGCAGACCCGGTCGGCGTCGGAGCCCTTCCGGGCGCTGTATTCGCCCATGACGCTCACGCCGACGGCCAGGACGTCCCCGTCGAGTCGCAGGATGCGTTCCACCGGGCACTTCTCAACCAGACCGTCGATGATTTCCACCTCGACGTCCATTCCCTCGGTCACGGCGGCCAGGTGAAGCAATGCCAGCGGGAGCGGCAGGCCGACACGATGACGCGCGTACTCGTCGATGCTGGCCGCAGGGGGTCGAGCCTGGTAAAGCACCACCCGGCGTCGCCGTTGGGATGCCTTCGCGCCGCCGCTCATGCTCCGGAGTGCCCGTCGGTCGCGCCCGCGGCGAGGCGCTCGCCGCTTCCCAGAAGCGCTCGCTCCGCATCCGCCGCGCCGCAAAGCATTTTCGAAAGACGCCGAAGAGTATCGCCGCGTTGGCGCCGTGCTGCATAGAGCGTCGCTATCTTGATCCGGAACCAACGGTCCGTCACGTCCGCCAGCTCCGTCTCGACCCCGGCGACGAGTTCGTCCGCAACCCCATGCCGTCGCGCCTCCCGGAGAAACCTGGCGAAGAAGACTCGCTGATAATGGACGTCCTTGAAGCACTGCGACAGGACAAGCAGCCTTCGGCGCATCCCTCGCCCGTCGGCGTCGAGCAACGCCTGCGCCAGCAGCCGTATTCCTTCCGGCCCGAACGTCATGTCCCCTTCTTCATGGGCGAGCCGTTCGGCAGGCGACAGACACAATCCCGACAGCAGACGGGCGTAGCGTTCGCCGCACGGCGTCAGACGCGGCGGGCCGCCCAGGCTCCGCAGGCTGTAGACACGGTTCCGGCCGGCGGGGCTCCCTTCCACTCTGAAATCTGCGGCCTGCTGCAATTCCGCGTGTCCGACAGACACGCAGCGGTCGAAGAACGGATCGTAGCACTGCACCGCACGGGAGCCGACTTCGCATAGGACCACGTAGTGCCAGTCGGTTCCCATCTCCGTACTCATCGGTATGTATGGCCACGCCCGGTTGACCACGGCAAGGAACGAAAGCCGTCCTTCCGTCGCTCGCCTGCTGACCCTCTCCAGGGCATTACGATAGTCCGGATCATCCCGATGGACCAGTTGCGCTCGATAGAACCCAGGCAATCGCTTGTAGATTGCCCCATGTTCGGCCCCGGGCCAGACGCCGGCTTCTCTCCGACCCGCAGCGGTCGCGCCCGGCGAATAGTAGAAGTCACAGCAGGAGTCCATGCAGGTATGTATGCACGTCGCACCGGCGTCGCGCAGAAGCGTTCCGACGGCCGAACTGAAGCAGTTGTAGCCGCGCCAGGCAAACTCTCGCGTCTTCGTGTCAGCCGCCGAGACTTGCATATCGAAACAATCCCCTGCGGAAAACACCTACGCCGATCGCAATCATCGCCGCGGCGGCGAGACAGCTGTGCGCCGTGCGCGTCGCGCTCGGCCCGTCCAGCAGCGCCCGCGCCGGGTAGTTCGTCGCCACAAAGGCCGGCACGCAGTACGTGAGGCACATCTGGATGGTCGGACCGAAGTGCTCGGCGGGCTTCTCGAGCACGTTGCCGGCTTTGACAAAGGCGTCCATCAACCCGCGCGCCCGCAGAAGCCAGAAGGAGCAGGACATCAGCGCCAGGAACGCTCCGTAGCATATCCCGACGCCGTTGAGGATCGTCAGCGCGAACACGAGCCACGCGCCGGGCGTGGGACGAAGGCCAAGCTTCCCCAGTCCGACGCCCACGACGACTCCGCCGACCAGAACGTTCACGAGCGCGCCGGGATTCACGTGCCGCAGCGAAACGTGACAAAGCGGATGAACCGGACGCGTCAGCAATTGGTCGAGCAGGCCCTTGCGCACCAACGTGCCTATCTGAGAGAGCCCCACGAAAAACAGCGCCATGAACAGGGAGAATACGACGTAATGCGTCCCGATGAACACGACGACCTGCCAGTGGCTCCAGCCTCCGACTTCACGCACGTAGCGGTAGACGACAGCGAAGAACAGCAGAGCAAAGGCGGGCCAGACCCCGTTGATCGCCACCTTCATCAGGAAATTGGTGCGATACCGCACGGCGTGCAGGACGGAACTGCGCGCCATCGCGGCCCAGACCTGGAGGAACCGTCTCACGTCGGCGTCCCGCCTTCCTCGCCCTGGAACGCCCGCGACGTCCGACGCCACAGTCGCCGGTGGGCCGCCCAGAGCACGGCGATCCATCCGCCCGCGACCAGCAGCTCCGACGGGTCGAATACCGGCAGACGCCCGAGCATCACCATGGCGGGGTAGTACATCACGTACTTCGTCGGAAGCATGCGCAGACCGGCGCTCAGGACCGGCGGAAGCAGATGGAGCGGGAGCAGCCCGCCGCCGAGAAAGAACAGGAGCAGATTGAGCAGCAGCACACAGCCGGTCGCGTCCACCAGCCAGAGCGACAGCATTCCCGCCGCCCCGCACAACAGGAGGCT
>CAZADC010000008.1:0-24552 GCA_964483755.1 uncultured Planctomycetaceae bacterium
CCGTGCCAGTCCGCCCGCAGACGTTCCAGCGGCCAGACGTCCATGAAGTCCTTGCCGGACTCCGGGTAGATCACGTGCGATTCGCCGTCGTAGGCGATGTCGGCCGCGCCCAGCCAGGGGGCGATCAGGTTGTGCGTCGTGTGGATGATGATCCTGTCGCGTTGCCCCTGTTCGGCGAACGCGGCCCGCACGCGGAGGAAGAACTCCCGCACACCGAACATGTTGTAGACCGGCTGAATTCGCCCGTCCGGCAGGCGGTACCCGCGGCCGGCGGCGGGCTTCGCGTGCGGTTCGGGGCGGACGTTGTCGCTGTAGTAGCCCTGGATGTCCGTCTGCTCGCACCACGCAGAGAGATTGTGCACGACATAATCCTTGAGCGTCCTGTCGTAGTAGAGGTGCCAGCTCATGTCGCTGCGCCACTGCTCGGCGAAGTAGCCGGCTGCCGGCTCGTATCGCGGGAAGATTTCGTTGTGCCGGCCGTAGGGCACGGCGTTGGCGGGGTATTTGCCCAGCCCGAAGATGTAGCTGGTCTGCTTGCGGCGGTCGGCGACCATCCGCCGGCACTTGGCGACGTCGAAGGTGAAGGGCACGGGCGCGAGAATTCTCGGCGCGGGCGGTCTGGCGGCCTGGCCGACCTGCCACTCGGCGAAGGTGTCCCCGCACCACCAGGAATCCATCCGCCAGCCGCGATGGAGCGGCTTGACGGGCGTCGCCTGCAGCGCGAAGACGATCGTCCGCGGTTGATCCAGCGTCGTCGGCGCGCTGACGAGGTTCAGCACCAGGTCGGTGCTGTCGGGGCGGTCGCGGCGAACCTCGATGGCGGGGGTGTCGTCGTCGGGCACCCATCCCTCGTCGCTGTCGGCGAAGAAGCACATCCCGCCGTCGGCATTGCCGAGCCATACGTAGGGGATGAAGCTGCCGACGGTCATCGCCTGTCCGTCGATCTCGGTGGAGTCCCAGATGCGCCCCTCGCCGCCCGGCTCGATGAGGCGAAAATCGTACCCATAGCGGATGCCCCGCCCGGACGCGTGCAGGTAGTCCACGGCGTCGCGGCGGAAGGGGATCACGACGCGCAGGGCGTTGACGCGGACGGGCTCGGCGGGCGCCAGCGTCATCTTCACCTTGTACATGCCGTCGAAGGCCATGGTCACGCGCGCGTCGACGGCGATGCCGCCCGCCTCGCCGTCGACCGACACGACCGTCTCGTGATCGGCGCGGGTTACGGGGCTCGGCTCGCCGCAGGACGTCTCTGCGGGCGTGTCGTCCGGCAGATCGACGACCAGCTCGGCCGGGCGGGCGAGCAGGTCCCGGTCTTGCGTGGCGACCTGTCGCGGCAGCCCGGCTTCGCCGACGGTCATGGTCCGGCCCCACACGCCGAGCGTCGCCCCGTCCAGCGTGACGGGCGTCCAGGGGTGCAGCACGCGGTCGATGCGTCCGCGGTCGGTGTTCCACCAGTCGAACTCGGCGGCGTGGTCCTTCTTCGTGAACGCCTTCTCCTGGCGGTCGCGGACCTTGCCGTCTTTGTCGCGGGTGACGACTTGCGCCACGTAGGCGCCCGGCGGCAGATCCTCGAAATGCAGGACCGCCCGGGCATAGGCCTTGTCATCGATCTCTGCGGTCGCCTCGGCGATCTCCCGCTCGCCGCGCCGGACCGCGATCTCGATCCCTTTCAGTTCGTCTCGACGGTCATAGTTGATGAAGTCGGCCTCGACGCTCAGATAATCGGCCACGGGGTTGAAGCCGGTTTTGACCGTCACCTCGTCGCCGCGGTCGTCGAGCTTCGCGAGGAAGCCTTTGACGTCCGCAATCTGCCGCTGCGCCGACCAGTCGAAATACGTGGTGTTGCCGTTGTCGGACGTCACGCGGATGCGGAAGGCGCCGTCTCCGGTCTCGTCCAGGTCGAGCCCCGGCCGGGCGCGGGACAGTTCATCCGACGTCAGGTCCATCATGCCCTGCTCGCTGACGCCGGAATCGGAGCGGAAGCTCCAGCGGATCGTGCCCTCGCCGACAGCCGCCAGGTCGAGCCCGAGTGTGCCGTCGGCTGGGTCGCAGACGCCCAGCACGTGTACGGCCGGCGCGTCGGCCGAGAGGACGGTCCGGGAGTACACGCCGCGCGAGGCGAACGCCCCGGCGCCCTCGACCGACGCCTGCACCCACGGGCGCTTGAAGTTCCGCGCCATCAGCGTCCGCAGCTCGACGCCGTCGGCGAACGGACGGTCGAGATTCAGGCTCTCCCGCGGGACGCGGGCCTCCATTTCCCAGGCGGCGCCGTCGGGCGTGATCCGGTTGGCGACATCCCACCCCGCCGTCCAGCCAAGGCGGCGGTTGCCGACCGACGGGAGGTACATCGCGTCGTAGCGGGCGCCGGCGAAGTTGCCGAGGTACTGAAAGTAAACGTCCAGTCCGTCGTCGGTCCGCGTGCCCGCGTCGATCCACACCTCGTAACAGTCGTCGAAAATCGCCTTCACGTCCCGCGTCGTGTCGCGGTAGTTGCGGATGACCCGCTCGCCGGGCCGCAGCCGGGAGCGCATGGCGACGTACAGGTTGTCGGCGTCCCAGCCCAGCCAGAAGCGCGCCTGCCGCGCGTTGACCGTACCGCGGACGCTCTGCAGCGCCGTCCAGCTCGACATGCGCATCCACTCGCCGTCGCCGACCGTCCCGTCGATCTTCGGCGGCTCGTCCACGTGCGGGACCGTCAGCCGGGGCACGTCGTAGCCATCCCGGACCGCGGCGGCCACGGCTGCGGACAGTGCGGCGAACACGATCAGTGCGGGTGCGAATCGTCTCATTGGTCGTTCTCCTGTCGGCCGGGCTCGCGGCGTCATCCGGGCATCTCTGACACCAGCAGACCGTTCGAGCGCCCGGCCGTCAAATGCCTGTCTGCCGCGGCTGCATGCCTTGGCGGCGCGAGGATGCGGTTCGCGGCTGAGCGGATTGTCTCAGGATTGACATTTGACGTCTGGACGTCTAGGGTCATCGCTATGGAAGGCGAACTGTCAAGGAAGGCGCCGGGGCGAGTGCGTGATGCGATCCTGGAGGTGCTTGACCGGGCCGGTGCGCCGCTCACGCTGGCGGAGATCGCATCGCAGGTCTCGAACATGATCGGTCCGACGGCCCGGTCCTCTGTCCGGTCCTATCTGCAGCTCAACACGCCGGATTTGTTCATTCGCGCGTCGCGCGGCTGCTACAGCCTGCGTCGGCGAGACGACGATGACGACGGCGAGACGGACGTTGCGCCCGCGCCCGGTTGGCCGCCGCCGTGGCGAACGGGTCGTGCGGAGCTCTATCACGCGGATTGTTTCGAATGGCTTCGCCTTTGCGAGCGATGCAGCATCCACGCGGTGGTTACCGACCCGCCTTACGGGTTGCACGAATACAGTCCCGAGCAGCAGGCCAAGCTCCGCAGGGGCAAGGGCGGTGTCTGGCGGATTCCGCCTTCATTCGACGGGAATGAGCGCTCGCCTGTGCCACGGTTCACCACGCTCACGGACGAGCAGATCGAGGAGCTACGAGCGTTCTTCACACAATGGGGATGTCTTCTCATGCCGGTGCTGACGCCGGGAGCGAACGTTCTCGTCGCATCGAACCCGCTCGTCTCTCACGTCGTTTCAGACGCGCTCACTGCAGCGGGGCTGGAGCGCCGCGGCGAGATCATCCGTCTGACAATGACCATGCGCGGCGGGGATCGGCCGAAGGCCGCTCACGAGGAATTCCGTGAGGTCAGCGTCATGCCCCGCTCAATGTGGGAGCCTTGGCTGGTGTACCGCAGGCCGCTGGAAGGAACGGTTCGCGAGAACCTCCGCACGTGGAAGACCGGGGGCTTCCGTCGCCCCTCGCGGGACAAGCCGTTCGGGGACGTGATTTCGTCTGCGCCGACGCGCAAGGCGGAGCGCGACCTGGCGCCGCATCCCAGTCTGAAGCCGCAGGCCTTTCTGCGTCAGGTCGTCCGCGCCGCTCTGCCGCTGGGCGAGGGCGTCGTATTGGACCCTTTCGCGGGAGCGGGTTCGACACTCGCCGCAGCGGAGGCGGTCGGGTACGCGAGCATCGGCTTGGAGAAGGACCCGCACTACTTCCACATGGCGACGGAAGCCATTGGCCGTCTGCTGGCGTACCGAAACGGCGAATCCTCAGTCAACTCCGATACACCCAGTTCTGTCGCAGCTTCCTGACCCCGTCCTTGTGCAGTGTTGCCGTTCGCGTTCCCAGCTCGCCCCGCGGATTCCTGCGGAAATCGTCCGTTGTAACGTGGGCCAGATACACCTCGCGGAATGTCATGGGGCTCCGCTGGCCGGCCGGCTCCGTCTCGTTGTCGACCGAGTATACGAAGACGCACATCCACTGTTCCCGCGCGCCGTGCATGTCCACCGCGCCGCCGGCCTTGCGGGTCGTCTTCACCTCCACGCCGCGATCGCCGGATTTGACGGCGTTGTCCGGATAGACGCCCTGGACGATCAGGTCCGGGTGTCCGTTGAAGTATCGGTTCTCGGTGAGCGCGCGAGAATGCGTCGCGAGACTGGCGGTGAGCATGTCGGAAATGACGCCTGACATGATCGCCGGGCGCAGCATGTCGTCCAGGCGCTGCAGGCCCTTGGCGGAAAGGGCGGTGTTGACGTCGTGGAAGAAGTCGTACACGTCCTGCATCGCCATCCGGAAGTCCTCGAGCCGAAGCTCGAACGGCAACTCCGCGGCCGGGTTCAACTTCGCAGGATCTACCTCATTCCGATCCATGGACATGAAGGCAAACGTAGTCTCCCTCCGGCCGCTCTGTCAACCGTGTGCGCAAAGCGACGGCCCGCTCGTCCCGACATGGGATCGAACGGGCCGCCGCGCCGCAGGTGCGGGCGGGCCCGCGGACGTTCGTTCCGGCGTCAACTACTTCGGCTCGACGATGATCTGCCGGTAGTCGTGCCGGGGCACGGGGACCGTCAGCGTCCCGTCGGCCTGGAGATCCACGGGCTGTTCGGTCTCGGCGTCCCAGGCCTTGAGCTGACCGGCCGGGGCGAGCTTGAGCTTCTTCACGTCCAGCTTGATCTTCGCGCCGGTCTTCTCACCGAAGTTCACCGCCGCGATGAGCACCTTCTTCGGCCGCAGCCAGCCGGCGAGCTTCACGTCCTTGCTGCCGGAGGCCAGACCGGCATCCTCCCAGTGGGGCAGGAAGGTCACGTCGTCGGCCTCGATGCCGAAGCGGTTGCGTCCGATCCACAGCGCCTGGTTCTTGCCGTTGGCGTTGCCGGACGGCAGGGCGTCGTGGAGGACGATCGCGCCGGTGTAGGCCCGCATCGCCTTCGCCAGCGCGTCGGGCTCCCACTTGCCCTGGTACTCGTGCATGAAGTTGACCACCGAGCCCCACTGGCCGGGGTAGTCCACCCGCAGGCGCCCGAGGGACCAGAAATCCATGAAGTCCTTGCCCATCTCGGGATAGATCACGTGGTGCTCGCCGTCGTAGCAGATGTCGACGGCGCCGTTCCACGGGAGGATCATGTTGTTCGTCATGTGGTTGACGATCTTCCCGGTCTTGCCGTGCTCGGCGAAGACCGCGCGCAGGCGGAGGAAGAAGGTCCGCATGTTGAACATCATGTAGGTCGGCTGGATGCGCCCGTCGGGCAGGCGGTAGCCCCGCCCGGCCTCGATGTTGTCCGAGTGCACCGGGCGGACGTTGTCCAGGTACCAGCCGTCGATGCCGCACTGCTCGATCCACTCGCCGAGGCTGTGGATCATGAAATCGGTCAGCGTCCTGCCGTACCAGAGCTGACCGGGATACGCCTGCCACGCCTCGCCGAAATACCCCTTGGCCGGCACGTGCCCCATCGTCTTGTACTCGAAATAGGGCACGGCGTTCGCGCGGTACTTGTTGAAGCCGAAGATGTACCCGTTGCCGCCCTTGTGCTGCCCTTCGACCATCTTCGCGCAGGCCTCGGGCTGCGTGGTGAACGGCAGCGACTGCCAGATCAGGCTGCCCTTGCCGTCCGGGTAGGCGTAGTTCTTAAACGTGTCGCCGCACCACCAGGAGTCCATCCGCCACTGATCGTGCATCTCCTTGACCGGGCTGGCCTGGAGGGCGAAGACGATCGTCCTCGGCTTGTCGATGACCGACGTCGAGCAGGCAAGGTTCAGTACGAGATTGACCCGCCCGTTCTCGCGGATCATCTCGATCGCCGGAACGTCGTCGTTGGGGAACCATCCCTCGTCGCTGTCGGCGAAGAAGCACAGCCCGCCGTCGCTGTCGCCCACCCACACGTAGGGAATGAACGAGCCGACCACCATCGGCTGGGAGTCGACGGCCGTGCAGTCCCAGATCCGCCCGGCCTTCTCCTCGGGCAGGAAGCCGTAGTAGAACCCGTAGCGGATGCCCTCGCCGCAGGCGTGGACGTACTCGGCGACCGCGTCGGACAGCGGGATCACCGCCTTGAGCGAATCGACGGTCACCTCGCCGGCGGGCGTCAGGGTCATCTCGACCTTGTACATTCCGTCGTATTCGACCGTCACGCGCGTCGAGACGTCCAGGTCGCCCAGTTCGGCGGCCGCGTCGGCCTGCACCTGCCAGTCCTTCTTCGAGACGACCTTCACGCCCTTCGCCTTCGCCTCGACGGTCTTGCCGCCCGGCAGCTGGGCGACCAGCGTGGACGGACCGGCCAGCAGGTCGCGCCCCTGCGAGGTGACCTTCGCGGGGAGCCCGGCCGTGCCGACGGTCATCTCGCGACCCCAGACGCCGAGTGTCTCGCCCTTGACCGTCACCGGCGTCCACGGCGGGACGACCGCCTCGGCGTTGCCGTGCTTGGTATTCCACCACGCGAACTTGTTATGGTCCTGCTTGGAGAACTTGCTTTCACGCCGGAGCATCACGTCGCCGTCGACGCTGATCGTGTGCATCGTCGTCTTGTACTCGCCGAACGGCACGTCGCCGACCTCGATGACGCCGCGGACGTACTCCAGCTCGTCGAGCTTGAAGCTCTCCTTGGCGATCTCCTTGCCGGCCGCGTCGGTGACGGTGAACTCGCAGCGGTCGATGCGGTCGCGCGCGTCGAAGTTGATGAAGTCGCCCGTCGCGCGGACGTAGTTGTTCAGTGGATTGAAGACCAGCGACATCTCCACCTCGTCGCCCTTGATGCGCGCGTTTTCCGGCAGCTTGAGCGTGCTCAGGTTGCCGAACTGGCGCAGCGAGGCGTAGTCGAGATAGGTCCGCTTGCCGTCGGCCGAGGTGATCAGGACGCGGAACTGTCCTTCGCCCGCCTGGTCGACGGCGAGTCCGGGCCCGGCCTGGGTCAGCTCGCCCTTCTTGACGTCGAAGGTCTCCGAGAGCTTCGCCCCGCCGTCGGACATGAAGGTCCACTTGAGCTTCTCGTCCTTGTGCCCGTAGACGGCCAGGGAGAGTCCGATCGTCTTCGCCTCGGGGTCGGCGACGCGGAGCAGGTGGACCGCCGGCGGGTCCTTCGCCAGCACGAAGCGGGAGTGCGACTCCCGGACGGCGAAGCTGCCGGTGCCCTCGAAGGAGTTCTGCTCCCACGGGTTCTTGAAATTCCGCGCCACCAGGCACGTCAGCTCAAACCCCTCCGCGAAGGGCTTCTCGAGATAGACCGACTCGCGGGGGATGGCCATCTCCATCTCCCACTCGTTGTTCTCGTTGATCGTGTTCTTCGGGTTCCAGTTCGCCGTCCAGCCGAGGCGGGAGTTGCCGACGGCCGGCTCGTGCATCACGTCATAGCGGGCGGCGTCGAAGTTGCTGAGGAACTGGAAGAACACGGGCTGTCCGTCCGGCGAGTTGCTGCCCACGTCCAGCCAGACCTCGTAGCTGTCGTCGAAGACGACATTGATGTCCTTGTTGGTGTCGCGGATCTTGCGAACCGGCCTCTCGCCCGGGCGCAGCGGCGACCGCATCGCCACGTACAGGTTTTCCTCATCCCACGTCATCCAGAACCGGGTCTGGCGCGGGCTGATCTGGTGGCGGGTCGTCTGCAGGGCGTTGGTGCTCTCGGCGCCGACCCACTCCGCGTCGCCGATCACGCCGTCGATCGTCGGCTTCTCGTGGGCGTAGGGCACGGTCACCGTGGGGACGGTGTACCCGTCGGCGACGGACTCGCCGGCGGCCGGGCTGACCATCCACGCGGCGCATGCGACAGCCGCAATACACATTGTCAGAAATCGCTTCATGCTGGGGTCTCCTCGCTGATCACTGCGAATCTGGATCGTACGACGTAAAGCCGTCTCACTCGGGTCCGGCAGGCGTGCGCCCACCGGTCGTCACTGTGTATAACACGTCGGCCGTGATCCGGTTAGCATCAAAGTCCGCGACGTGCGGGCATGAAGTTGCTCGATCGACGCGAGGCGGTCGGATCGCGCTTCGACGGGCGCGACGGACACTACGTTTCGGAGCCGGGATCGTCAAGCGTCGTTTGCAGGTGTCGCCGGCGGCGTGCAGATGGTATCCTTCGGGTTTTCCGGCCCGGGACGCGGACGGAACGTCGCCGCAGCGACCCGGGCGAGCGGCAGGACAAGACCAATGGCAGAGCTGACGTTCGGAGATGACAGGCTTCAAGGCAGGCTGATCCGCGAGGAGGACCGGCTGAGCTTCGAGCTGAGCGACCTCGCCAACGGGGGGCGATGGGGCCGCTGCGGGCTGCTGACGTTGGAGGTCTACTCCAAGGCCGAGTTCCGGGCCGAGACGTTCAACACCTACCGCGTCGACGCGTGCGAGGCGGCCGGCGAAACCGGGGCGCACGTGCAGGTCAGCGACCCCCGGCGCGGCGTGCGTGTCGGACTGTACCTGTTCATCGAGGACGGCGAGCTCGTCGTCCGCATGCCCATGAGCGAGGTGTACGAGGACTGCGCGAACGTCTACCGCCTGTTCTCGGTGATCCTCCTGCCCGGACTCATGACCGCCCACGGAGGCGGCAAGCTCCTGCTGCCGCTGAATACCGGCATGCTGTGCGACCCGACGAACAAGCCGCGCCTCAGCGACCGATTCATGATCTACGGCGAGCAGGACCGCTGGGAGCTGATGGTCACGCTGCCCGTGGTCGCGGCGAACAGCCCCGACGGCGGGCTCATGGCCATGGCGACCGGCGCCCCGGCCGAGACGCAGTGCCACGTGTCCACCGACGGCAAAGGCGCCGGACAGGTCGCAATGGGCATGTCCCTTCGCCAGTACTGGCCGGACAAGGTCGAGTTCGAACCGCGCGTGGTCCGCTACGTCCCGATCAACCCGCAGGCCGACCTCGTGGGCTTCACGGCCAAACGACTTCGCCGTCACGTGACGGAGGATCTCGGCAAGCCGACGCTCGCCGAACGGGCGGCGCAGTCGCCGGACCTGGCCTACATGCTCGACGCGTACATCATGAAGCTGTTCTTCGCCGTGCAGAACCGCGGGATCATGATGCAGGACCGCGGCGTATCCGGCGGCGGCAGCAACTTCGTGCAGGTGATGAGCTTCGCCGAGGCGAAGCGCAACCTCCAGCGCCTCCGCGACGCGGGCGTCGACAGCATCTACACGCAGATGGTGGGCTGGAACCCCCGCGGGCACGACGGGCTCTGGCCGACGCGGTTCCCCATCGAGGACCGGCTCGGCGGGGAGAAGGGCTTCCGCGAGCTCATCGCCGCGGGGACGGAGATGGGCTACCGGATGAACGTCCACGACAACCAGAAGGCGATGTACAGGCTCAGCCCGGACTGGGACCCCGACCGGGTCATCCGGGACCAGTGGGGCGGGCCGATGGGCCTTGGCGAGTGGGGCGGCGGGACGACCTTCGTCATCTCCCACAACCTGCCCGACAGCCGCGAGCGCGTGCTGGAGGAGATGCGGAGGCTCAAGGCGCTCGGGCTCAGCGGGCCCGGCTACCTCGACGGCATGGCGAATCCGCCCTTCCGCGACTACCATCCCGCCCACCGGGGCACCCGGACCGACTTCTGCCGCGGCACGGTGATGCTCATCGAGTCGCTGAAGGAAGTCTACGGCGCAGGCGGGACCGAGTGCGGGTTCCTCTACGGGGCGATCCCCGCGGACACCATGGTGACGGCCGGGATGACGTGGCACGTGGGCCTGTGCTGGGACGAGTGGCCGGTGAAACAACTGCAGGATCAGCGCGTGCCGCTGTGGGACATGACCATGAGCGGGCTGATCACCCTCGAGGCCCACGGCGAGCACTGGAACGCGGTGATGGAGTGCGTGCTGCTGGGCAAGACGCCCCGCGCGGAATGGTCGGCCCGTCCGGGCGTCATGCCCGTGCTCACCGACGAGCTGATCGCGAAGATCAAGGGCATCCACGACGTCGCGGTCAAGCGGTTCGGCCGCCTGGCGCAGCTCGAGATCACCGACTACGACGCGCCCGCCGACGGGGTCGAGCAGACGATCTTCACCGACGGGACGGAAGTCGCCGTGGACCGCAACGCCGGCGAGCTGACCGTCGACGGCGAGCGGATCGAGCGTCCCGATGCGCTGAAGGCGAAGGCGTGACCCCGCACGCGACCAGGAACGAACGATGACTGACGACAAGATAACCCCTCCCGCCGGTCGGCCGGGATACTTCGGCGCCTTCGGCGGGCAGTACGTGCCCGAGACGCTCATGGGCGCGCTGGAGCAGCTCGACCGCGAGTTCGCCGCGGCGATGGCCGACGCAGAGTTCGTCGCCGAGTTCGCCCGCTGCCTGCGGGAGATCGCCGGGCGCCCGAGCGAGCTGTACTTCGCCCGCCGCCTTACCGAACACCTCGGCGGCGCGAAGGTGTACCTCAAGCGCGAGGACATGAACCACACCGGCGCGCACAAGATCAACAACACGCTCGGCCAGGCGCTGCTGGCGATGCGGATGGGCAAGCGTCGGCTCATCGCCGAGACGGGCGCCGGGCAGCACGGCGTGGCGACCGCCACCGCCGCGGCCGTCTTCGGGCTCGACTGCGACGTGTACATGGGCGCCGAGGACATCCGCCGCCAGGCGCTGAACGTCTTTCGCATGAAGCTGATGGGCACGCGCGTCGTGCCGGTCCGCACCGGCCAGTGCACGCTGAAGGACGCCCTGAACGAGGCGATGCGCGACTGGATGGGCAGCGTCGAGCACACGCACTACGTGCTGGGCACCGTCGCCGGCCCGCACCCGTTCCCGAAGATCGTCACCGAGTTCCAGAGCTGCATCGGCCGCGAGGCGCGGGCGCAGATGATCGAGGCCGAAGGCCGCCTGCCGGACCTGATCATCGCCTGCGTGGGCGGCGGGTCGAACGCGTCGGGCATCTTCAAGGCGATGATTGACGACGACGTGCGGATGGTGGGCGTCGAGGCGGGCGGGCGGAGCATGAACCTCGGCGATCACGCCGCCTCGCTGGTGGCTGGACGCCCCGGCGTGCTGCACGGCTCGCTGAGCTACGTCCTCCAGGACGACGACGGGCAGACCGCGCCGGTCCACAGCGTCTCGGCCGGACTGGACTACCCCGGCGTCGGCCCGGAGCACTCCCACTGGAAGGAGACGGGGCGCGTCCGCTACACGAGCTGCTCGGACGACTACGCCATCGAGGCGCTGGAGACGCTCTCGCGCTTCGAGGGGATCATCCCCGCGCTGGAGTCGGCCCACGCCGTCGCCGAGGCGATCCGCCTGGCGCCGACGATGAAGGAAGACGAGATCGTCCTGGTCAATCTGTCCGGCCGGGGCGACAAGGACTGCAACGAAATCGCCGAAATCCTCAAGCGCCGCGACGGAGAGGAAGCGTAACCCCGCGCCGTCGTCGGACGAGAGACCATCGCCTTACCGGAGTGCCCATGAACTTCGTAATCTTCATGCCGGACGAGATGCGGGCCGAGTCGGCCGGCTGCTACGGCCATCCGCAGGTCCGCACGCCGAATCTCGACGCCTTCGCCGAGGAGGGAACGAACTTCACACAGTGTTACGCCCAGCACCCGGTCTGCTCGCCCAGCCGCTGCAGCCTGATGACCGGCTGGTACCCCCACGTGGCCGGTCACCGCACGCTGTGGCATCTGCTGCGCCCGCACGAGCCGAATACGCTCAAGTACTTCAAGCAGGCGGGCTACGACGTCCGCTGGTGGGGCAAGAACGATCTGCTCGCCGTCGACAGCTTCCCGGATTCGGTCACGTCGGCCGACTTCCCGCCCAGCAAGGGACAGCACGGCGCGCTGGTCCGCGAGGGCGCCGACGACCCGCACTGGGACAGCTTCCTCGCCGACGCGTTCCCCGGCGGGCCGTGGGACACCGGCGACGGAGCATGCGTCAAGGCGGCGATCGACTACCTGCGATCCGGCCCGGCCGAGCCGTTCGTCATCTACCTCCCGCTGATCTACCCCCACCCGGCCTACTCGGCGCCCGAGCCGTTTCACGGAATGTACTCGCCCGACGACGTGCCGGACCTCCGCCCGGCTGGGCTCGAGGGCAAGCCCGCCTTCCACGAGCTGATCCGCGAAACGCGAAAGCTCGGCGGACTGAACGAAGGCGAGCTGCGGCGTATCGCGGCCGTGTATTTCGGCATGATCACCTACTCCGACTGGCTGTTCGGCGAATTCCTCCGCGCGCTGGAAGAGACGGGCCACGCCGGCGACACGACGGTGTTCTTCACGGCCGACCACGGCGACTGGGCGGGCGAGTACGGACTCGTCGAGAAGTGGCCGTCTGCGCTGGACGACACGATCATCCGCGTGCCGCTGATCGTCCGCACGCCCGACGGCGCGGCCGCCCATCGCGTCGAGACGCCCGTCGAGATGTTCGACATCTCGGCGACGATGATGGACCTCGCGGGCATCGAGGCGCGGCACACGCACTTCGCGCGGTCGCTGACGCCGCAGCTCGCCGGCGAGGCGGGCGACGCAGGGCGGTGCGCCTTCGCTGAGGGCGGCTACGACCCGCACGAGCCACACTGCTTCGAAGGCCGGGCCAGCCTCGGCTGGACGCCCGAGAATATTTACTACCAGAAGGGCAAGCTCCAGCAGGACCACCCCGACTGCGTCTGCCGCTCCGTGATGGTCCGCGACAGCACGCACAAGTTCATCTACCGCACCCGCGACGCGTGCGAGCTGTACGACATGGACGCCGACCCGCGGGAGCTGAACAACCTCTACGGACGGCCGGAGGCGGCCGAACTGCAGCAGCGGCTGGAAGCGCGTCTGCTGCACTTCCTGGCCGAGACTTCGGACGTCACGCCGTTTGACGAGGACCCCCGCGGCCTGCCGTGAAGGACGGACGGCAGGGCGGGGCGAACGAGATACGACGGTGCAGGTCGAATGAGCGAACTGAAAGACAATCGGCTGGTGCGGACCCTCTCGCAGCTCCGCGCTGAAGGCAGGCACACGCTGCTGCCGTTCATCACGGCGGGCTATCCGGACCTGGAGACGACCGGGGGGCTTCTGGGCGAGTTCCGCCGCCGCGGCGTGCGGGTGTGCGAGCTGGGCGTTCCGTTCAGCGACCCGATCGCGGACGGGCCCGTCATTCAGGCGTCCTACACCGAGGCGCTGGGCGCGGGCGTGACGGTGGACGGCATCTTCGAGACGGTGCGGCGCTTCCGCGATGCCGGCGGCGACGAAGCGGACGGGCTTGCCCTTCTGTCGATGGTGAGCTACTCGATCGTCTACCGCCGCGGGCCGGAGACCTTCTGCCGCCAGGCCGCCGACGCGGGCTTCGACGGGCTGATCATCCCCGACCTGCCGCTCGACGAGGCGGCCGCCATGGAACAAACCGCCCGCGCCGACGGGCTGGCGAACGTGATGCTCATCGCCCCGAACACGCCGCCGCCGCGCCGCCTGGAGATCGCCGCCCACTCCCGCGGGTTCATCTACTTCATCTCGGTGGCCGGCATCACGGGCGAGCGCAAGTCCCTGCCGCCGGAGACGATCGCCGCCGTCGCCGAGCTCCGCCGCCACACCGACACGCCGGTGTGCCTGGGCTTCGGCATCTCCACCCCGCAGATGGTCGCCGAGGTGTGCAAGGTTGCCGACGGGGCGATCGTCGGCTCGGCGATCGTCCGCCGCATGGAAAACGACAAGGACCTCCCGCGAGACCGCCTCGTCGCCCGCACGGCCGACTTCGTCGACGAGCTGCTCGCGCCCGTGCGTTGACACGCCCGCGCCGCCGGTCGATACTTCGCCCATGAGTGGATTTCTGCTGGACATCGTCTACGTCCTGGCGGCCGCGGTGGCGGCGCCGTTGTGGATCTACCGGATGATCCGTCACGGGCGCTACCGCAGCGACTGGCGCGAGCGGCTGGGGGGCGCGCCGATCCGTTACGGCCTCCAGCCGATCATCTGGATTCACGGCGTCAGCCTCGGCGAGATCAACGCCGCCCGGACGCTCGTCGAGGACATCCATCGCGTGCTCCCGGACTTTCGCGTGGTGATCACGTCGACGACGGAAACGGGCATGGACGCCGCACGCAAACGCTTCGCGCCGGACCATCTCGTCTTCCGCTGGCCGTTCGATCTGTCCCTGTGCGTCCGCCGGGCGCTGGATCGGCTGCGCCCGGACCTGGTCGTGCTGATCGAGGGCGAGCTCTGGCCGAACTTCCTCGATGCGTGTCGGCGTCGCGGCATCCCGACGGCCGTGGTGAACGCACGTCTGGGCGCCGACAAGGGCTACCCCCGCTACCGGCTGATCCGCCCGCTCGCCCGCAAGCTCATGTTCTCCCGCGTCGGCGCCGTCGGGGCGCAGACGCAGGCCTACGCCGACCGCTTCGTGGAGCTCGGCGTCCTGCCGGAGCGGGTCCGCGTCACGGGCATGCTCAAATACGACACGGCCGAGGTGGCGGACCGTCTTGAAGGCCAGGATGCGCTGGCAGCCGCCCTGGGTCTGAGCGACGCCGACCGCCTGGTCGTCGCCGGCGGGACGGGCCCGGACGAGGAGCGAATCCTGCTGGACGTGTACCGAACGCTGCGGTCCCGTCATCCGGCCGTCCGCCTGGCGATCGTCCCCCGTAAGCCGGAACGGTTCGCCGAGGTGGGACGGCTGATCGACTCGGCCGGCTTCGCCTGCGTGCGGCGCAGCGAGCATCCGGACGGCGCCGAGCCGCCGAATGACGCCGACGCCGTCATCCTTGGCGACACGATGGGTGAGCTGCGGACCTTCTACGCGCTGGCGGCGTGCGTCTTCGTCGGACGCTCGCTCGTGCCCATGGGCGGGTCGGACATGATCGAGGCCGCGGCGCTGGGCAAGGCGGCGGCGTTCGGGCCGCACACGTTCAACTTCCCCCAGGCCGAGGAGCTCGCCGCCGCCGGGGCCCGCCGCGTCGCCGACGGCGAGGAGTTGACCGGGGTGCTGGACGAGTGGCTGGACGACCCGTCCGCCGCGGCCGACGCAGGACGCCGGGCGCAGCGGTTCGTCATCGAACGCCAGGGCGCCACCCGTCGGAACGTCGAGATGCTCTGCGAGCTGCTCGACCGCGTCCCGCCCGTCAGCGAAGGCGGAATCGCCGCCGACAGAATCCGCGCCCCCGCTGCGGCAGGGGGGGCGGCGGATGGAGAATCCTCATGAACTCACGCGAGCGCGTCTTCCGAGCGGTGGAGTTCCGGACGCCCGACCGCGTGCCGCGCGATCTCTGGCCGCTGCCGTGGACGCAGATGTACGCCCAGGACCAGATCGATCGCGTCCTGAACGAGTTCCCGACCGATTTCACCGGCGCCGAGGCGCTCGGCCCGTCCCACCGGGCGTCGGGCGAGCGGGCCCGCAAGGGGCGCTACACGGACGACTGGGGATGCGAGTTCCACTGCGGCGAGGACGGCGTGATCGGCGAGGTGAAGCACCCGCCGCTGGGCGACGGGTCTGCGCTGGAGGGCTTCACGCCGCCGTGGGAGATGATCGAGCGCGCCGACTGGGACGCCGTCAATCGCGCCCAGGCGGAGAACCTCGCGAGCGACAACCCGCGGTTCATGCTGCCGTCCGCGTCCGTCCGCCCGTTCGAACGCCTCCAGTTCCTCCGCGGAACGGAGAACCTGTACGTCGACATCGCGACCGACGCGCCCGAGTGGCGGCGACTGCGGAACCTGGTCCACGAGTTCTACCTCGTCGAGCTCGACGGGTGGGCGAAGACCGACTGCGACGGCGTCCGGTTCATGGACGACTGGGGCAGCCAGAACGCCCTGCTGATCTCGCCGGACACCTGGCGGCGCGAGTTCAAGCCGCTCTACGTCGAGTACTGCGACAAGCTCCACGCCGCGGGCAAGAAGGCGTTCTTCCACACCGACGGGTGCATCGAGGCGATCTACGGCGACCTGATCGAGGTCGGCATGGACGCGATCAACTCGCAGCTGTTCTGCATGGACATCGAGCGGCTCGGGCGGGAGCACAAGGGCAGGGTGACCTTCTGGGGCGAGATCGACCGCCAGCACGTCCTGCCGTTCGGGACGGTCGAGGACGTCCGCCGCGCCGTCGGGCGCGTCCGCCGCGCGCTGCAGGACTCCGCCGGCGGCGTGATCGCCCAGTGCGAGTTCGGCACGAACGTGCCGACCGAAAACGTGCTCGCGGTCTTCGCCGCGTGGGACGAGCCGATCGAGAGCCTTCCGGAGTGACAGCAGTGAACCCCCGCCGGCTGCGCACAACGAACACCTGCACGCGCCGGCCACGAGACCACCAACAGGAGCAGCGCACGCCATGATGACGGACCTCGAGAGCTTTCGCGCGACCGTCGAGCACCGCCGGCCGGGACGGGTTCTCTACTCCGCCGGATTCACGCCGGACCTGCAGCGCCGCGTGATCGAGCACATCGGCACCGAGGACATCGGCGGGCACTACGGCATGCGGCAGTCGGTCGGCCTGGGGCTCCGGCCGCCGGAGAACCTGCCGCCGCTGGACTTCTCCCGCTACTGGGAGGACGAGGATCTGCCCGAGGGCACGACGATCAACGCCAACGGCTGCGCCCAGGTGCCCAGCGGGTTCTACCACTTCTTCGGGTATGTCTCGCCCCTGCGCAACGCCGAGAGTCTCGCCGAGATCGAGAACTTCCCGATGCACGACCTGAGCGAGTGGGACGCATCCCACATGAAGCCGCTCGTCGAGCAGGCCCACGCCGAGGGCAGGATCGCCGAGGGATGGGTCGGGCACATCTACGAGACGGCCTGGCAGATCCGCGGGTACGAGCAGTTCCTCCTGGACATCATGGAGCGCCCGTCCTGGGCGCAGTGCCTGATCGACCGGCTCGCCGAGCAGAACCGGGTCAAGGCCCGCGCCTTCGCGGCCGCGGGGGCGGACCTGATCCGCTGCGGGGACGACATCGCCAACCAGAACGCCATGATGTTCGACCCGGACACGTGGCGGCGGATGCTCCTGTGCCGCTGGGCGAGCATCTGGCGGGACGTCAAGAAGCTCAATCCGGACGCGCAGATCTTCTACCACAGCGACGGGAACATCCTCGCCGTCGTCGGCGACCTGGTCGACGCCGGGCTCGACATCCTGAACCCCCTCCAACCGGAGTGCCTGGACATCGACGAGGTGCACCGGCGCTGGGGCGACCGGCTGAGCTTCGACGGGACCATCGGCACGCAGTCCACCATGCCGTTCGGCACACCCGACGACGTGCGGGCTCGCGTGAAGGAGGTCATCGACAGGTACGGACGCAACGGCGGGCTGTTCATCGCCCCCACGCACGTGCTGGAGCCCGAGGTGCCGCTGGAGAACATCGACGCCCTCTTCGACGCCTGCCGCGAGTACGGCACGTTCGAATAGCGCGGCGCCCCGCGGTATCTCACGGCCGACGACGGGTGGGTCTACTCCCCGAACAGCTCGCGCATCGCCCGATGATAGTAGGGGCTGGCGACCGGGCCGTTGAGCAGCGGATCGTGCGTGTCGGTCATCCATGTCGCGAGACGTCCGCGGAGGTCGGCGAGCACCTCTGAGCACTCCGCGTCTTCGGCAAGGTTGTTCATCTCGTCCGGATCGGCTTCGAGATCGCACAGCTGCTCGGCCGGTCGCTGGTCTGCGTAGCGCCGCCCCAGCTCGGCGTGGGCTCCGAACTGGTAGATGTCCGTGGGGACCTCCATGATGCACGTCTTCTCGAACGAGCGGATGTACTTGTATCGCTCGGTCCGGACGCACCGCATCGGATCGTAGCGCGAGTGGAAGGTCTTCTCGGCGAAGATCGCGTCGTTCGGCTCGCCGGGTCCGCCGTCGAGCAGGTCGAGGAAGCTGCGCCCTTCCACGCGCTCGGGCGCGTCGATCCCGCAAGCCGACAGGAGCGTCGGAAGGATGTCCACGTTCGAGACCAGCTCGTCGCGGACCGCCCCTGCAGGCCAGCCGCCGTCCGCCCAGCGCATGAACAGCATCGTCTCGATGCCCGGGTCGTACAGCGTGCACTTGGCGCGAGGCATGGCGATGCCGTGATCGGTCGTCACCGCGACGATCGTATTGGCGGCCTCGCCGGTCTCGTCGAGCAGGTCCATCAGACGCCCGAGTCCGTCGTCGAACCGCTTGATCATGCCCTGGAACTGCGCCAGCTCCGCCCGCGTGGCCGGTCCGTCGTTCAGGTACGGCGGCACCCGGACGCCCTTTGAGTCGTCGGGCTCGATGCCCAGCATGTCCCACGCGCGGTGCGTCTCGATGCCGCCGACCTGGCAGAAGAAAGGCCGATGCCGGTCCCGCCCCTCCAGCAACGGCCGCATGTGGTCGGCCGTCTCAAGCAGCGAATGGTTCGCGTCCACCACGTCGAAGCCGAGCTTGCCGACGTCGCGGGCCTCGTGCTGGCCGGCCAGCAGCCAGGTGTCGTACCCGGCCGGGCCGAAGAGCGTGGCGATCGGCCGCTCGTCGTCGTTCAGGTCCCAGGCGAAGTCCCCGTGGGTCAGCCCCATCACGCCGTTGGCGTGGGGGTAGCGCCCCGTGACGATCGCCGCGCGCGACGGGCTGCACTGCGGGGCGGTGCAGAAGCTCCGCGAGAAGCGCACCCCCTCGGTCGCCAGCCGTTCGCAGTTCGGGGTATCGACCGTCTCGACGCCGTACGGTGAGACGTGCTGTCCGGTGTCGTGGGTGATCAGCAGGAGCACGTTGGGGGGCTGCGGCATTGCGTTTCCTTCCTCGGATCGTTTCACTGGGCTCGCGGCGGGTCGCGGCGGCATTGCAGCCGGCGCTCCCGCCGCCGCACGAGAAGATACCCGAACGCCCGCCGCGTGCAAGGCGGCGCGAACCACGGAGTGAACATGACGCCCGAACTGCTGATCGACGTCCCCTGCCGGCTCGGCGAGAACCCGCTCTGGTCCGCCGACGAGGACAGGCTCTACTGGACGGACATCGATGACGGAAAGCTCTACCGCTGCGACGCCGTCGGCGGCGGGCTGGAGTGCATCCACGACGGCGAGACCGTCGGCGGGTTCACACGCCAGGCGGACGGATCGCTGCTGCTGTTGGGCCGGCGGGGGTCCGTGCGCATCCTCCACGACAAACGGACCGAGACGGTGATAGAGGAACTCGCCGCAGAGCGGCACACGCGTTTCAACGACGTCATCGCCGACCCCGCCGGGCGGGTGTTCTGCGGCACGATGCGCTCGGGTGGCCAGGCCGGCGCGCTGTACCGCCTGGAGATCGACGGGCGGATGATTCGCGTGCTGGAGGACGTCGGCTGCTCGAACGGGATCGGCTTCTCGCCGGACCTGGCGACGATGTACTACACCGACTCGCCCCGGCGCGAGGTCTACGCGTTCGACTATGGCCGGCAGACCGGCGACATCTCCAACCAACGGGTCTTCGCCTCGGTCCCCGATGGCCAGGGCGTGCCGGACGGGCTGACCGTGGACGCGGAGGGCGGGGTCTGGTCCGCCCGTTGGGACGGCGGCTGCATCGTCCGCTACGACCCGGCTGGCCGGCGGACGCATCGCGTCGAACTGCCCGCCCGGCGCGTGACCAGCGCGATGTTCGGCGGCCCGGACCTGGCCGACCTGTACGTCACCACCGCCGGCGGCGACGACCGCCGCACCCACGGCCGCCTGGCGGGGGCGATCTTCCGCCTCCGTCCACCCGTCGGCGGCAGGGAGGAATTCCCCAGCCGGGTTAGGCTGTGACCGACCACGGCCATCCTGGCGTCAAAGGTTCAAGGCCCGGCCGCTCAAATTGACTTCACACCGGCCGGTCGATAGGTTTGAGGATTACGACTCAGACTCTCTACGGACGGTTGACCCGGGTACCGTGAAGATTACCCGCTACGGCACGAGGCAGATTCTCTGGACGTCCGTCCTGGACGTGGCTGTCTGTGCTGCGCTGGTGTGGGCAGCGGTAGCGGTTCACCCGGCGTTCTGGATCGCATTGGTCCTTCCAGCCGTGGGGGCCATGGCCGTGACGGCGTTCTTCCGCGACCCCGAGCGCACGCCGCCGGACGGGTCCGGCCTGTTCGTGGTCCCCGCCGACGGGCGCGTCGCCGACGTGACGCCGCTGGGCGCGGACGGCGAGCTCGGCTGCGACGCGGTGAAGATCGGCGTGTTCATGAGTCTGGCGGACGTGCACGTCAACCGCAGCCCTGCCGACGGACGCGTCGACCGCATCGAGCATCGCGACGGAACGTATCTCGACGCCCGCGACCCGCACGCGTCGGATCGCAACGAAGCGGCCGCGATCCGCATGACCTGCCGCGACGACCGCGGGGAGTTCCCGATCATCGTCCGCCAGGTGGCGGGCCTGGTCGCCCGACGGATCGTGACCGACCTGTCCGAGGGACAGACCGTCGCCCGCGGCGAGCGGATCGGGATGATCAAGTTCGGCTCGCGCCTGGAGCTGGTCGTCCCCCGCAGCCGCACGGGACGCGTGCGCGTCTCGGTCGGTGATCGCGTCACGGCGGGCGAGACGGTGCTGATTGACGCCGGCGAGGCCGATCATGAATGACCGCCACCCCGACCGTTCGGAGCAGTCCCCGGTGTCGGAACCGATCGGCTCGCGGAGCGACGGCGGACCCGAATCGCCGCAGGAGCACGACGCGTCCCGGCGGAAGCGAGGGCGCCGAGCCCGGGCGCGGCGGCGGATTCTGCAGAGCACGGCCGTGCTTCCGGGGCTCGCGACGACGCTCAATCTGCTCTCCGGCTTCGCGGCCATCCACTTCGCCACCAAGGACGCCCTGGGCGAGGCGCTGGGATCGCCCGAGAGCATGAACCTGACCATCGCCGGCGGGCTGATCTTCCTGGCGATGGTGATGGACGTGCTCGACGGGCGCCTGGCGCGGATGACCCGGCGGACCAGCGACCTCGGCGGGCAGCTCGACAGCCTCGCCGACGTGGTCAGCTTCGGCGCCGCCCCGGCGGTGCTGATGCACCGGACGGTCATCGCGGTGCTCCACGGTCAGATCCGCCAGATTTCCGCGATCCCTCCGCGCCTCGCGGCCACCAGCGTTGAGCGCGTCGTCTGGTGCGTGGCGGCGGTGTACCTCGCCTGCGCGGCGCTGCGCCTGGCGCGGTTCAACGTGGAGAACGAGCCGGACGAGTCGTCCCACATGGATTTCCGCGGGCTGCCGTCGCCCGCGGCCGCCGCGGTCGTGGCGTCGCTGGTGCTGCTGCTCGAGCATCTGCGGGGGATCGACCACCGGCTGCTCTCGTCGCCCGCGGTGCTCGCCACGGTCGGCGTGCTGCTGCCCGCGGCGACCCTCGTGACCGGCCTGCTGATGGTCTCGCGATTCCGGTACTCCCACGTGGTGAACCAGTACATCCGCGGACGAAGGCCTTTCAGCTACCTGGTCAAGCTCATCGTGATCATCATCGCGATGTTCCTCGAGCCGTTCATCACCCTCGCCGCCGTGGCGATCGCCTACGCGCTGTCCGGGCCGACCGGCGCGGTCACCGCACGGCTGCGCCGTCGGGCGGGTTGAGCATCATTCCCACTTCACGTCGCGGAGCTGGAGCTCGACGTTCGTGCGTCCACGGAAGGTGTTGAGCGCGGGACGGCCCGCGACGTCGACGCGGTCCACGCCGGCGATTGCCTCGGCGAGCTCGCCCATGTTGAACCCGACCGCCCGCAGCGTCGCGCCGTTCTGGCGCAGCAGTACGCTGACGACCGACCCGGTGCGCCCCATGCGCTTCGGCTCGCCGACGACCCGGCAGCCCCGCACGGCCACCAGGGGCGCAGGGTTGCCCTCCCCGTGCGGCTGGAGGCGCGTCAGGTGCGAGGCGAGGGTGTGATCGAGGGAGGCGAGCGTCGTCTCGGCGTCGACGTGGAGGGGCATATCGAGCTGCTCGGCGGGGACGCTCTCCGACGCGTAGCGCCCGAGGGCGTCGGCGAAGGCGTCGAACTTCTCCCGTCGCACGCGGATTCCCCCCGCCATGGCGTGCCCGCCGAACGTTTCGAGGTGTTCGGCGCAGGCGGCGAGGGCGTCGCGCATGTGGAAGCCCGGCACGCTGCGCCCCGACCCCTGCCCGCCGTCGCCGTCGAACGCGACGAGGATCGTCGGGCGGGCGAACCGCTCGACGAGCCGCGACGCGACGATCCCGATCACCCCGGCGTGCCAGCTCTCCGAGCCGAGTACGATCGCCCGCCGACCGGGGGCGTCGAGCTGCTCTCGCTCGACGGTCTCGATGGCCTCGGCGGCGATGGCGCGCTCGACCTTCTGCCGCTCGGTGTTCTGGGCGGCGAGATACGCGGCGATCTTGCCCGCGCGGGACGCCGAGGCATTGGTCAGCAGCTCAACGGCGAGGCGGGCATGCCCCATTCGCCCGCACGCATTGAGCCGCGGGGCGAGGATGAACCCCACGTGGTAGGCGTCCAGACGCTCGTCGGCCAGGTCGGCCGAGTCCAGCAGGGCCCGCAGCCCGACGTGCTCGGTCGCGGGCAGCCCGCGCAGCCCGTAGACGGCGAGCGAGCGGTTTTCGCCGACCAGCGGGACCACGTCGGCGATGGTGCCGAGTGCGGCAAGGCACGTCGCTTCGAGCAGGAAGTTGCGCATCGGCTCGTCCACGCGCGTCTGCCCGCAGACGCGCCGGGCGATCTGCCACGCGAGCTTGAACGCTACGCCGGCGCCGCAGAGGTTCGGATTGGGGTAGTGCTCGCCGGGGAGGTTCGGGTGGACGACCGCCTCGACGTCCGGGAGCGTCTCGCCGGGCGTGTGGTGGTCGGTGATGATCACGTCCATGCCCGCCTGTCGGGCGGCCGCCAGCGGCTCGTGCGCGCCGATGCCGCAGTCGACCGTGATCATCAGCTTCGTCCCGTCGGCGGCGATCTTCCCGACGGCCTCGGCGTTGACGCCGTATCCTTCCTCCAGCCGGTGCGGCACGTAGTAGTGCACGTCGGCCCCGAGCATCGCCAGACACGAGCGGAGAATCGCCACGCCCGCAACGCCGTCCACGTCGTAGTCGCCGTAGATGACGATCCGCTCGCCGCGTTCGACCGCGCGTGCGGCCCGCTCGGCCGCGGCGTCGACCCCGCCCATCAGCAGCGGGTCGTGCAGGTCGTTCAGGCTGGGGTTGAGGAAGGCCCGGGCGGCCTCCACGTCGTCGATCCCGCGGTTGCACAGCGCCTGCGCGACCAGCGGGGCGGTCCGAAGCTTCCTCGCCATGTCCCCGGCCTGGGGGTGCGGCGGGGCGATCACCCACCGGCGGCGGTTCGGCGTCCATGCACGTGCAGCCATCGTCATCCTCGACAACGCGGTTTCGCGACTGACGCGGCAATTATACCAGTTCGCGCCGGCCGCTGCGCGCGGGCGCCGGGTGGAAACCGTCCGCCTCGCCCCGTACGCTGTCACTGATGGCTGCGAAACGACAACCCGTCCCGAAGATCGAGATCACGTCGCACCAGGACGCCATCCGCGTGCCGCGGAAGCGCATCGCCGAGCTGATCGCCTTCGCGGCCGGGGAGGAAGGCGTGCGGATCGCCGAGGTGGACGTGGCGGTCGTGGCGAGCGAGGAGATCGCCACGCTGAACCACCGGTATCTGCGACACGCGGGCGAGACGGACGTGCTGAGCTTCGACCTGTCCGACGCCGACACGCCCGGGCTGTCCGCCCAGATCGTCATCTGCGGCGACGTCGCCCGCCGCCAGGCGGACCTGCGGAACACGACGATCCAGCGCGAGGCGCTGCTCTACGTCCTCCACGGGCTGCTGCACCTGATCGGCTACGACGACACGGGCATCCGCTCGGCCGCGAGGATGCACGCCCGCGAGGACGAAATCCTCGACGCGTTCTTCAGGCGGCGAAAGGGCAGAGGCTAATCCCCCGCTGCTTGGCGTTCGCTGATAATCTCCTCGATGCGACAATGGACCTTCCAGATGCGTTCAGCAATGTCGCGGAGTTCTTCGTCATCGATCTGTCGCAGTGTTGCAGTAAGCGTTCCCTCGCCGGGTTCTGCAGGCAGGCGCGTCAATGCTTCGCAGACCGCATTATGCTCGCCCACAAGCTCTTCTGGTAGCTCATGCTCCAAGAGCCGATCAAACGACAAGTATGCACTTTCAAGGCGCACACGTAGACTGCCCTCTCCTAAAGCCATGCTGCGAACCGCGTCATGGAATTTCTCAGACGCATGCATGAACCTCGTCGGCGGGTCTGGCTTCTCGTTCATAGTTTTATGCTCCTATGGCTAAGTGCTCAGCCCAGTCTAGCAATCTTATGCACCGACTTCGAGGCAATTC
The DNA here is from genome assembly GCA_964483755.1 of uncultured Planctomycetaceae bacterium. GTDB lineage: Bacteria > Planctomycetota > Phycisphaerae > SM23-33 > SM23-33 > CAZADC01. The sequence continues at coordinate 24,492 of CAZADC010000008.1, forward strand.
GGAAAGGGTGCGGTTTAGCCAGTTATGCGGCTGCGGATAGTGCATAGGAAACGGTTTCCAG
>CAZADC010000009.1:0-1060 GCA_964483755.1 uncultured Planctomycetaceae bacterium
AAGCCGAACACGGCCGCGACGATCGCGATGATCAGAAACACCAGCGCCCAATACAGCATGTGATTCTCCCTTCATTGAAGGCCACAGAAGTATAGGCGCATCGACCGCGCGGACACCGCTGCCGGCACGCGGATGGCTCGGCGCAGAGCGGAGAGGTAAAGGGCAGATAACCGGGCTCGCCGGTCAGCGCGTACGGGTGGTCGCGGGGCGTTTCGCGTAGACGACGAAGCGATGCCGGTCGTAGACCCTCCCGGCCGGGGCGATCGGATCCGCCTCGCTGAGCAGCGCGTCGAGACGGCGGAGGAACGCCTTCTCGTACCGAGCTCCGTCGAAGCGCGCCCTGTCGACGACCACACAGCAGACCCGCCGATCGATGCCTTGAACGGCCTCGAGAACGAGCTCCGCGCAGGCGCCCGCGGTGATCCCGGCGGGCGGCTCGGGGAACGAAACGGTGCGCCGCTCGGTGAGGTAGTGCAGGATCGACTTGAACTCGTTGTCGACGACCGCGACGGGCGCGTCGTCGGCCGACGGCGCGGGACGCGCCGGGCACGCCCGTCTCACCGCTTCCGCCGCATCGAAGAGCCCCACGAAGTCGCGGTCGCGGATCACCTCGTAGTACTCCGAGGTGTGCGAGACGTAGCCGTAGTAGAACGCGTTGCGGAACACGCGGGGGACGTTGGAGCCGATGACGACGGCGGTCAGGACCGTCGCGGCGACCAGATAGGCGCGCGGCGACGGCGTCCGGCCGCGCGAGCGGGCGATCTTCCACACGGCCCAGCACACCCCGACGATGGCGAGGTATAGCAGGATCGGCACGATCGGCAGCATGTAGCGGGCCTTGAGCGCATCGCGGTGCTTGATGACGCACAGCGCCAGGGCGTACAGCAGCGGGATCACCGGCCAGATGCGATGACCGCGCCGCCACAGACGGACGCCGCCGAGGACCATCAGCGCCAAGGCGACCACGCCGAGCGTCGCGGCGACGGCCGTCCCGTCCTGACTGGTGAAGATTTCGGCAGCGACCTCCGGCGCCCGCAGCGCCCCGACGCCGAGCTCATAG
>CAZADC010000009.1:1070-21445 GCA_964483755.1 uncultured Planctomycetaceae bacterium
CATAGAGACGCTCCAGCAGCCCACGACCGATCGACCGCGCCACGTACCCCGGCTGGTGCTCCGAGACGAGCTGCGAGATGAGGTACATCCCGCCGAAAACCAGCAGGACCGCCGCGAGCATCGCCGCCCCGCTGATCACCCGTCGGCGGCGGGTCGTCCCGCGCCCGGTGTCGATCATCAACCCGACCGCCGCCGGGCCGAGGATCAGCAACCCCGGCGCGCGGACCGTCACCGCCCACGCCCCCAGCAGGACCATCGGCGCCGCCCACCACGCCGAGCCCTCGCGGAATCGCACGGCCGAGTAGAGCGAAGCCCACAGAAGCAGCGCGAAGGGAGCGTCGGTGAGAATAAGCTGGGAATTCGAGAAGTATGTGTAGGTGAAGCCCGTCGCCAGCACGGCGGCGAAGGCGATGCGCTTCTCCCCGACGCGGGCGAGCGTCAGGTACGCCAGCACGAGCCCGCCCAGCCCGCACAGCGTCATCAGGATGTTCGGCGCCCAGTAGCCCGGACCGAACGCGACCCGCAGTCCGGCGAGCATGAGGGGCAGACCGGGCGTGACGCGCGTGGACGGCTCGCCGTTGAACCGATATCCGTCCCCCCGGGCGATCGACCGGGCCAGTCCCTGGTAGAGCGAGCTGTCCGGCGTCGGCCACCATTTGCCCGTCGTGCCGGCGGCGTAGACGACCAGCAGCGCCGCGCCCGCGAGCAGCAGGTGCCGCCGTCGCGGCGGGAAGTCCGTCAGCCAGCCGCGCCCTGTATTCGGTGCGTCACTCGACATCCGGCACCTCGCTTCGTCCCCGCAGAATCGCCATCCCCGCCAGCGCCGCCGCCACGTCGGAAACCGTCTGAAGCAGGCGCATGAGCACCGCGACCAGCGCGGCCGGACCGGCGCCCAGCGACGGGGACAGCACCAGCAGCAGCACGCCCTCCTGCACGCCCAGCCCGGCCGGCGCGAACACGGCCACGAACCCGAGCGCCGCCGCGAGCGACGCCGCCGGAACGTACAGCAGCGCCTCGTCGAAAGGAACGTCCGCGACGACACGCGCCGCCAGCAGCAGCGCGAGCCCTGTCATCACCCACTGCCCGGCGGCGCACGCGATGGCGCCGGCGTAGTCCGCCGCGCGGGGGAACCGCTGCAGCGGCGGGCGCCCCAGGTGTCGCAGGACGCGGTCGGCGACGCCGCGGAACAGCCGCGGGTGCAGGCACAGGGCGAACAGCGCGATCAACCCGAGTGTGATCCAGAGGGCGGCCGGGAAGCCCTGCCGCACCTCCAGCATCAGGGTCACCGGCGCCGCGACGATCAGGCTGACCAGCGTGACGACGCCGGTCTTGACGAGCACGGCCGTCGTCGCGGCCGGGGCGGGCACGCCCTCCCGCCCGAGCAGCCACACCGCCCCGATCACGCTCATCGCCTTGCCCGGCACGTACTTGCCGACCCGCGGCGTCCACGTCGCCGCCATCGCCGTCCTCCAGTCCACCCGCGCCCCCACCGAGTGCGCCAGTACGCGGAGCGTCGCGCCGGCGAACCCCGCCGCCAGCCAGAGACACACCAGCGCCGGCGCGGCCCAGGCGTAGCGGAACTCGCGGAAGTCCGTCCCGGCCGCCAGCAGGTCGGCGATGCGAATCCACAGCGCCCGCCCGACGAACACCGCCACGGCCGCGAAGAGCAGCCACTTCAGCGCCCGCAGGGCGAGCCGGACTGTCGGCGAACGGTCTACGATGCCTCGGCGCCCCTTTCGACGCGCGTTCGCCCGCGTCCCGCGGCGCCGGCCGCCCGGCAGCAGGCGATGACCGCTTTCCGCAGCGCCGTGTGGGCCGGGTACTGCGGCCAGTGCGTCAGGTACTCCCAGAACACGCAGACGTCCTTCAGGCCGCCCAATGCGTTCCGCAGCGACTCCAGGGGGCGGTCCGCCAGCCCGGCGCGCCCCCCGGCCGGGGCGTAGCCCAGCGCCTCCATCTCCGCGGCGCACAGGTCCTCGATCCGCCGGATCTGGTCGCGTGTGAGGCGGCGCTTCCAGGTGTCCAGCAGCTCGGGGCGCGGCTCGAGCCCGCCGCGGACCGTGTTCTCCCGTACGCTGAAGCCCGACCCGCGATACTCCCGCACCGCGCCCCGCCGGGCGACCTGCTCACGGGTCAACGGCGGCAGCGAGAGGAACTCCCAGATGCCCCCGAGCCGGGCGTCGAAGTCGCGGACCAGGTCCTCGTAGCGAATCACGCGCACACGCGCCGACGGCGCCCGCAGATGCTCGATCACCGGGCGATTGTCGCGGACCCACCGGCGGCACGCCGCCGTCAGGGAATACGTGTGCCGCACCGAGCGGAGCATCGAGGCGACCACCGCCCGCGGATCCCGGCAGATCAGCAGCCATCGCGCATCGGGAAACGCGCGATCGAACGCGTCCATCCAGCGGACGAAACGCGGCGTCTTCTGGCCCCACACGCTCGCCCCGTCCGCGGCGGCCGCAATCTCGTGAACGCGCCGCACGGCCTCGGCGGGGTCGGCGAAGTCGAAGGGCTCCCCCCCGTACCACGAGCGGAGCTGCGGCTCGCGGAAGAACAGCCATTTCCGCACCCCCGGCGGCATCGCGTCGCCGTGCAGCAGATAGTCGGCGATGAACAGCGACTCGGTCGGGATGAACACGTCGTCGTGGGCGTCGACGATCGTCTTGAGGTACGTCGTCCCGCTCCGGCCGCAACCTGCTATGAATACGGGCCCTGCGCCCATCGAAGTCTCCGAGGAATCCGCTGTTCAGATCTTCGACGCAAAGGCGGTGCACCGCAAGCTGCGCCGCGCCGCCGCCGAGCGGTGCTCGTTGCCGTCTCAGAATACCGGCTCGGCGCTCCGGTCGCCACCGCGGCGCGGTTGAATCGACCGCGGGCAGTGTTTAGCATCGGGGGATGGACCGGATCTACCTGGACAACTCGGCGACGAGCTTCCCCAAGCCCGCCGCCGTCACCGATGCGATGGTGCGTTTCGCAAGCGAGTGCGGCGCCTCCGCCGGGCGCGGCGCCTACCGCGAGGCGAAGAAGTGCGAGCGGATCATCGCGGCCTGCCGCGAGCGCGTCGCCGGGCTGCTCAACGCCGAGAGCCCGCAGCGGATCGTTTTCGCCATGAACTGCTCGGAGGCGCTGGCGATCGCCGTCCGCGGGCTGCTGAACACCGCCCCGCCGGGCTCGCACGCCATCGCCACGGCGATGGAGCATAACTCGATCCTCCGCCCGCTGAACGCCCTCGCCGCCCAGACCGGGCTCGATCCGCAGTTCATCCCCTGCGATCCCCAGACCGGGCTGCTCGACCCCGACGACATCCGCCGGGCGATCCGACCGGAGACGAAGCTCATCGCGTGCGTGCACGTCAGCAACGTCACCGGGACCATCCAGCCGATCGCCGACGTCGCCGCCGTCGCCCGCGAGCGCGGCATCCCCTGCGTGATCGACGCCGCCCAGTCCGTCGGGCACGTGCCGATGGACGTTCGCCGCCTGGACGCCGACTTCGTCGCCTTCCCCGGGCACAAGGGGCTGCTCGGGCCGCTGGGCACCGGCGTGCTCTACGTCCGCGAGGGCGCCGAGCAGCGACTGCCGACGATGAAGGAAGGCGGAACGGGCACGATCAGCGAGCAGGCCGTCCAGCCCGACACCATGCCCGACAAGTACGAGGTCGGCTCGCACAACGCGATCGGACTCGCCGGCCTCAGCGAGGGCGTCCGCTGGGTGACCGAGCGCGGCGTCGGGAAGCTGCGGGCGCACGACCGGCGGCTCTCGGAGCTGTTCATGGAGCTGACCGACGGCGTGGAACACCTGACCGTCTACGGGCCCCGGAATACCGACTGCCGCTCCGGCGTGTTCAGCGTGAACGTCGAGGGAATGTCGCCGTGCGATCTGGCCGGGATGCTGGAGAGCGATTTCGGCGTCCTGACCCGCCCGGGCGTGCACTGCGCTCCGCTCGCGCACAGGACCATCGGCACGCACCCGAGCGGCACGTGCCGGCTGAGCTTCGGCGCATTCACCACGGACGAGCACGTGCGGCACGCGGCCGGGGCGCTGAGCGAGATCGCCCGGCGTGCGGCCGTGGGCGCGGGCGGAAGCTGACATGAGCGCATCGGCCCTGTCGCCCGAACTGCTGGCGGCCGTCCGCGAGGCGCCGATGTTCTCCGAGCTGGACGACGCGGCGATGCATCGGGTGATCGACGCAGGCCGCGTGACGACCCTCCCGGCCGAGCGGTTCGTCTTCCGCGCCGACCAGTCGGCCGACCGGTTCTACGCCGTGGCCGCCGGGCGCGTGAAAATCTTCAAGCTCTCGATGCGCGGAGACGAGCAGATTCTCCACCTGTACGGTCCGGGCGAGACGTTCGGCGAGGCCGCCATGTGGGCCGGGCGGACGTACCCCGCCCACGCCGCCGTCGTCGAGGACGCGACACTGCTGTCGGTCACCCGCGACGCCCTGCTGCGCCTGCTGACCAACGGGCCCGACCTGGCGATGGGCATGCTGGCGGGAATGTCGCGCAAGCTCCACGAGTTCGCCTCGCTCATCGAGCAGCTCAGTCTGAAGGAGGTACCCGCCCGTCTGGCGACGGTATTACTGGACCTTGCCGAGCGGCAGGGCTCGGACGTGGTGCGTCTGCCACAGACCAAGCGTCAGCTCGCGGCGCAGATCGGCACGGTCGCCGAGACGCTCTCCCGCGCGCTCGGGCGACTCCGCGAGGCCGGGGCGATCGAGGTCCGGGGCAGCAACATCCGCCTGCTGGACGCCGATGCCCTTCGCCATATCGCCGAGGAAGGCTAAGCGACAGTCGGACCTGCCTGCCGCAGAGGCGGAGACAGCGCAGGTTGCTCACGTCGCCACTCCGCCGCCCGCTCTCACCGCGACGGATCCGCATCGCGCTTGAGGACGAGAGCGCGCGATGCTAGGCTTCGGTGAGTCTCATCCTGGCCGCGGTCGGGCGCAGGCGCCGGTCCGTCCGCGGCGCGAATCCGCGCCGGGCGCCACGGAGAAGCGACCCGCAACCCCGACTGGAGACCCCCGTGTCACGCTCCATCCGAGCCGTCGTATCGCTGACTGTCATCGCATCGCTCGCCGGCGTCCTCGCCGCCGAGCCCGAGTTCACGAAGTCCGAACGCGGCGTGGTCGTGCAGACCGACCGCTACCGCGTCGAGATCGCAGACGGCGTGCTCGTCGGACTGACCAACGAGCTCACCGGCGAGCAGTACCTCTATCGCCGGGCGAACCTCGACGCCGTCCTGCCTCACCTGCCCGGCGGACTCGGGACCCAGCACGGCGAGGACGCACTCGCGGCCGCGGCGAAGCTGTACGACATCCCCTGGGCGTCGCACCCAGCCGACGCCAAGCTGCCCAACCAGCACTATCCCGCGCCCGACAGCGAATTCGAGCTGGAGCAGGACTCGTCGACACAGGCGACGCTTACCTGGACCGGGCTGATCGACGGGCACGGCGGCGAGTTCGCCGACGAGAGCTACGCGCTTCGCGTAGCCGTCGAGGAGGGAACGGGCGACCTGATGCTCACCCCGTCGGTGAAGTCCCCCCGCCCGGGCGTATACGCCGCCAACGTCGTGATCGCCCCGGTCGATCTCGGCGTCACCATCGAGGCGCCGATCTGGGACGGCATCCGCCTGACCCACGACATGCCGCACCGCCTGTGGCGCAACCGCTGGCCGAGCTACTGGGACCACCAGTTCATCGCCCTCAACGGTCGGGAGACGGGCGCGATCGGCGTCTGGGCGGCCGACGCGGAGCTCCGCTACAAGGACCTGTTCTACCTCGTCAATGACGAGGGCATCGCCGTCTCGCTGAGCAGCATGAACACCCCGCCGTTCGAGAAGCTCATCGCCGCCGAGGGCGTCACGTGGCACGTCCAGGCGTTCGACCATCACTGGGCGCAGGCGGCCGCCGCGTACCGCAAGTGGCGCGACGCCAACCGCACCTTCGCCGAGCGCCCCGACTGGGCGCTGGGGATCAGCTTCGTCAGCAACGGCGTCAACGCCGCGCCGAACTGGCTGGGGGTCCTGGAGACGTTCTTCGACGGCAGGGACCTAGAGCGCACGGCCACCTTCGCCGCGACGATCCGCGCCGCCAACTTCGACACGATGCACTACGACAACCGCCCGTACGAGGGTTTCGGCGAGCACATGGAGGCCTGGCACGACGTCGGCGCGAAGCTGCTGGCCTACCTCAACCCGATGACGATGTGGGGTCGCGAGGGCGGCCAGCACAAGCGCACCGAGGCCGACACGAAGATCATGGAGATGGCCCACGCCAGCGATACGACGCGCATCTTCGCCGGCGAGGAGGGCGTGCGGCACCGGTTCTACTCCAAGCACCACCTCGGCTATCCGCCGTGGCGGGAGTGGTTCATCAACTGGGTGGACCGGTACATCCAGGAGTACGGCGCGCAGGGCGTCTACCACGACGAGACCTACATCGCCCCCGTCGACAACCGCGGGCTGATCAACGGCATGACCCCCGTCCAGGCGCTGGCCGACTACTTCCTGACCGTCAACGCCCACAACCCGGACTCGATCCACGCCACCGAGCACCTCCAGGAGGCCAATCTCGCCGGCGCGTCGCTCGGCATCGGCGCGGGCGTCCACTGGGGCACCGCCGAGTCGGGCATGCGGATGCAGCGGATCCGCCATCCCTCGGCCGTCTCGGCCGCGCTGCACTATCCCTACGGCGTGATCTGGGGCTTCCCGCACCAGTCGCACATCGTCTCCCGGCGCGACGCGGTCAAGCACCACTGGGGCATGGACCAGCGCGAGCGCCGAGCCCAGATTCCCGGCTTCGCCCTCCAGTACCAGCCGCTCTACCGCGGGCAGATCGCTCCCTATGACAAGTGGGAGAACGAGCTGCGAATCGACCGCGTCCGCGCCCTGACGTTCGTCCGCAACGGGCTCCGCCCGTTGTTCCCGACCGACTGGGCTCCGAACGTCCTCAGCTACTTCCGCGGCGTTGACGGGCAGGAGTACCGCTACGAACAGACCGACTGGGGCACCCGATTCGTGACGATCGACGGCGGGGAGCCGCGGATGATCTACGGGCGAGCCCACGGCGTCTACTCGGCCGACACGGACGCCGGCATCCGCAACTGGGCGTTCTACAACGAGCAAGGCCCGGGCGGGCTCCTGCCGGAGCGCTACTACTGCGTCTGGCCGGACATCGAGCGCCCGAAGGCGTACTTCTCCGGGCAGTTCACGGACGCCTTTGTCGCCGGCTGCTACGCGAACGACATGCTGGCGGTGCTGGATTTCGAGCCGAACCCGACGATGCACAACATCCGCGGGCGGTTCGGCATCTCGCTGCACGCCCCGGCCGAGCCGGTGAGCGCGACTGTTGACGGGCGGGCTGCGAACCTCCGCCCGCGCGACGACGGGACGTACTCGCTGGGCGTCTCGACGGAATCGAGCGTCGTGGTGATTCTCGAACAGCCCGAACCGGGCATCGAGGCGATGCAGGAGAACGCCGTCATGCGGGCGATCACGGACGTGAACATGGACGCGTTCGACAGCGACTGGCTGTCGGCCGAGGCGATGAAGCCCGAACCGTTCAAGCACGGCAAGGAGCAGCTTGGCGGGCTGGGCTTCTCGCGCTACTTCCAGCGGCCGGTCCGCTTCGCGCGGGTGCAGCTGCTCCTGCCGTTCCGCGCGCCCGCCGACGGCACGCTGACGATTCACCGCCGCTCGCCGAAGGCGCCGGAGAGCGTCCGCCGCAACGGCGTGGACGTGACCGTCGGCGACGGTGCGATCACGCTGAAGATGAAGGCCGACGAGACGGTCGTCATCGAGCTGACCGACGGCGGCTTCAGGGGGCTCGGTTTCGAGTGGACGCCCGCCGACGCGGCGGAGTAGGGCCACCGACGCGAAAGAAGGGAGTTCCATGCAGGCCAAACTCAGCTTCTACGGAGCGGCGAAGAACGTTACGGGTTCGCGGTATCTCCTCGAGACGGACGGCGTGCGCGTGCTCGTCGACTGCGGGATGTACCAGGAGCGGCACCTGCGCGACCGCAACTGGGACCGCTTCCCGGTCGATCCGGGCACGATCGACGCGGTGCTGCTGACCCACGCCCACCTCGACCACTGCGGGTACCTGCCGAAGCTGGCGAAGGAGGGGTTCGAGGGCCCGATCTACTGCACGGCCGCCACGGCCGAGATCGCCCGGATCATCCTGCTCGACTCGGCGCACATCCAGGAGGAGGACGCCGAGTACAAGCGGAAGCGCCACGCCCGCGAGGGACGCCGGGGCGCGCACCCGGACGTCCCGCTGTACGACACGTCCGACGCCGAGCACGTCCTGCCGCAGTTCCGGCCGATCCGCTACCGCGAGCCGGTCGCGCTCGCCGACGGCGTCGAGGCGACGTTCTTCAACGCCGGACACGTGCTCGGAGCGGCCAGCGTCCGCGTCCGCTGCGGGACCGACGGCGACGCGCGAACGGTCTTGTTTTCAGGCGACGTGGGTCGCCCCGACGTGCCGATCCTCAAGGACCCCGACCCGCCGGACACCGCCGACTACGTCGTCTGCGAGAGCACCTACGGCGACCGGACGCACCACGACCTGGACGAGACCAAGGGGCGACTCGCCGACGCGATCAACACGGCCGTCGAGGCGGGCGGGAACGTGGTCATCCCCAGCTTCGCGCTCGAGCGTTCCCAGGACCTGCTCTACCGGCTCAACGAGCTGCGGGTCGAGAAGCGGATCCCGCACCTGCTGGTGTTCGTCGACAGCCCGATGGCGATCAACGTGACGGAGGTCTTCGAGCGGCATCCGGAGCTGTACGACGAGGAGATGAAGGACTTCGTCGCCAGCGACCGTTCCCCGTTCGACTTCAAGGGCCTGAAGATGACCCGCACGACGGGCGAGTCCAAAGCAATCAACCGCATCCGCGGAACGGTGATCATCATCGCCGGCTCCGGGATGTGCACCGGCGGGCGGATCAAGCACCATCTCGTCAACAACATCTCGCACCCCGAGAGCACCGTGCTGTTCGTCGGCTATCAGGCGTCCGGTACGCTCGGGCGGATCATCATGGGCCGCCCCGATGAGGTCCGCATTCACGGGCGGATGCTCCCGGTCCGCGCCCGCATCGAACGGATCAACGCCTTCAGCGCCCACGCCGACCGCACGGAGCTGACCCGCTGGCTGGGGGCGCTGAACGCGCCGCCGCGAACGGTGTTCGTCACCCACGGCGAGCCGCGAAGCGCCGAGGGCTTCGCCGAGCACGTCCGGACCGAACTCGGCTGGGAGGCGGCGGTCCCCGACTACAAGGATACGGTCGAGTTGACGTAGCAGAGCGGGCGCGAACGCATCCGGCCCGTTGGCGCGGCCGACGCGGGGAAGTAGCATGTCCCCGTCGCGATACGGTGTAGGCCTATGACCAGGCGGATGACATTCCGGCGCTTCGGACGTTCGCACCACCTGCGGATTCGCACGGTAGATGACCTGCGTGCGGCCGTCGAGCTGGACCGCGCCCACTGGGTCGCCACCAGCGCGCCGGCCGGGGCGTTCAACTGCGACCCGGCCTTCCTGGCGGCCCTCGATGCCGACGGCGACGGACGCATCCTGCACCACGAGCTTGCCGGGGCCATTCAATGGACGCTGGGAATGCTCCGCGATCCGTCCGGGCTGGTCGAGCGCAGCACGTCGCTCCGCCTCGACGTCGTCAACGCCGACGAGGGGCAGGGTCGGCGGATCATCGACTCGGCGAGACGCATCCTCCACCGTCTCGGCCGGGCGGACGGAGAGAGCGTTTCGCTGGCGGACGTGCGGCACATCAGGGCGGAGGTCGAGGCGCGACCGGTCAGCGAGGCCGGTGTGGTCCTGCCGGAGGCGTTCGAGGATGCGGAAGTCGGCCGCTTCGCCGACGGTGTCATCAGCACGGTCGGCGGGGCGGACCATCCCGGGGGGACGCCCGGCGTGTCGGCTGCGAAGCTCGACGAGTTCCTCTCGCTGGCGGCCGGACACCTCGAATGGCGGGCGACCGGAGAGATTCCCCCGGGGCAACAATCCACTGACGTCATGCCGCTCGGTGCGGATACCCCCTCGGCTGCGGCGGCTTATCGCGCCGTCCGTGACAAGGTGGACCAGTACTTCGCCCAGTGCGTGGCGGTGAGCTACGATCCCCGGACGGCCGGGCGCATCCGTCCCGGCGACGCGGAGCTCGGCGAGCTGGACTTCGACGACCCGGGCGCCATCGACGCCTTCCTGGCGGACTCCCCGCTGGCGAGCCCGCGGGGCGACGGGGTGCTGGACTTCGAGGGAGAGATCAACCCGCACTATGCCGCGTCCCTCGACGCCCTGCGTCGGAAGGTCGTCGAGCCGCTGCTGGGCGACAGCGTCCCCGTGCTGTCGCGCGAGCAGTGGAAGCGGGTGGAGGCGCTGCTGACGCCGCACGAGGCCTGGTCGGCCGGGAAGGTCGGGGCGGCCGTCGAGCGGCTGGGCGCCGACACGCTGCGGCGGTACGTGGAGGGTCCGTTCGCCGGACGGGTCCGCGAGCGGATCGCCCGCAGCGCCGAGACGGCGTTCGTGCTGGACAATATCCGCCTGACGGAAAAGCTCATCCTCTGTCAGGCGAACCTGATCGATTTCGCGAACAACTTCGTCAGCTTCCCGCACGTCTACGAAACGGGCCGGCGGGCGATGTTCGAGCTGGGTACGCTGGTGATGGACGGACGGCACTACAATCTCGCCGTCCGCGTCGACAGCCGGGCCGAGCACGTCGCCGTCGCCTCCAACGGCACGATGTTCCTGCTGTACGTGGAGGTTGTCCCGCCCGGCGGCGCGGGGCGGTACGAGGCCGTCGTCCCGGTAACGTCCGGCGGCAAGGGCAACCTGTTCGTCGGCAAGCGCGGGGTGTTCCGCGACGTGGCCGGGCGCGAGCTCGACGCCCGTGTCGTGCAGATCGTCGAGAACCCCATCAGCGTCGCCGAGGCGCTCTGGTCGCCCTTCCGGCGGATCGGGCGGCTGCTGAGCGGGAAGATCGAGGCGCTGGGCTCGGCGGCGGAGCGGAAGTTCGAGGAGCGCGCGACCACGGCCGTCCAGCGGGTGGAGTCGGCCGCGGAGACGCCACAGGCGCCCGAGCCGGCGCCCCCCTCCGGCACGTCGCGCGGGCTGATGGCCGGCGGGCTGCTCATGGGCGGCGGGGTGGCGCTGGCGGCGCTGGGCTCCGCGATCGCCTACATCGCCAAGACGGTCAGCACCGTTCACTGGTGGCAGATCGTCGCCGTGATCGGCGGGGTGATTCTCGCCGTCATGCTGCCGGTGTCGGTGGTGGCGATTCTCAAGCTCCGCCGGCGCGATCTCAGTGCGATCCTCGAAGGCGCCGGGTGGGCGATCAACGCCCGGATGCGCCTCACGTGGAGCCAGAGCCGCTACTTCACGCGCCGCCCGCGATACCCGAAGGGCGCCCGCGGCGTGCGGCGTCACGGCTGGCGATGGCTGATCGCCGCCGTGGTCCTGGCCGGCGCCATCTACGCCGTCGCGTGGTACGCCACGCGCTCGCCCTCGTCTCCCGCGGAGGACGCGACCACCGCGGACACCCAGCCGTCGGCTGCCGGCGATTCCTGACCCACTCGGCGCGTCCTACTCTTCGCCGTCGGGGCGGACGAGGCGCCGGATGACGTCCTCCAGCGACGGAAGCGAGACGGTCCGCATCTTCGGCTTCGACACCGTGCCGGTGACGCGGATCTCGGCGATCTCCCGCACAATGCCCTCCAGCAGCTCGCTGGGCAGGCCCTCGATGCGGGGCAGCTTGCCCGGCGGTCCGGACAGGAACGTCAGGCGAAGCGCCCGTGTCTTGATGTCCAGCGTGCCGGAGCCCACCAGCGACAGCGCCGGACCGTCCAGGTGAATCTCGCGGAACAGCAGCTTGTCGCCGCGGAGGTGGTACTGCACGTAGGCGTCCGTGAAGGCCGAGTCGCCCGGAAGCGACAGGTAGATCACGTGCAGCAGCTCCAGCAGGACGGGCAGGCGGTAGAGCTTCGCCTCCGAGATTCTCAGCACCCCCGCCGCCTGGCGGGTCGAGGCATCGCCCATCGAGGCCGTGTACTGCAGCGTGCCGTCCAGCACGCCCTTGACCTCGCCGGCCTCGTCGGGGTCCTCGACGGCGGCGGCGAACATCTTCTGCAGGTCGATCCCCGTCGTTGTCGACAGGCGGAGCCCGAACCGCGGCGGCTCGGACAGCTCGATCTCGGCGAGCCCGCTCAACTGCCCGCCGCTCGCCTTGACGCTGAGATCGTCGATGCGGATTCGCGGACTGGCGGCGTTCTTGGTCATTCGCCCGCGGAGATCGGTAAGCCGCTGCGCGCCGACCTCCACGCTGTCCAGCGCCACCTCGGCGTCCATGGTCAGGCCCTCGGCGTCCCTGGAGGCGGTCCCGTCAACGCTGCCGGTGAGCTTCTTGTAGCCCAGGCCGACGTCCATGACCACGTCGATCGCGTCGACGCGTCCTCGCATGGACCAGGACGCCAGGCTGCCCAGCCCGGTCGGGCGGGTCGTCGCGCCGTCGGCGGGAGCCGTCGCCGGTCCGGTCGCGGGCGCCGTGGCCGTCGGTTCCGGCGGCATCCGCGTGAACCCCACGGACTCCAGCGCCAGGTCCACCGTCCCGCCGGTGCGGACGCGGTCCAGCAGCGGGTCCAGCTCGTCCGGCATGGCGTCCAGCAGGGCCTCGTCCACAGGGAGGTTTCGCGCGGCGATCGACAGCTCGCCGCGGTCGGTCCGGTCGTCGGAGGTGATGACCCCGTCGATCGCTCCGCGCACGTCGCCGTCGAAGAACGTCATGTTCTTCAGCTCGATGCGTCCGGGCACGGCGATCGCCCGGCCGGTGAGCCCCTTGAACGCGTACGGAAACCCGGCGTACGTGATCTCCATGTCCCGGGCATTGAGCTCGAAGCGGTAGTCGTCCTTGCCGGCGCCGTCGGGGACGTTCCGCGTGACGGTGACCGCCACGTCGCCCGTCCCGCTCGGTGAGAGCTGCCGCCAGACCTTCCGCAGCGACGGCGACAGCGCGTCGAACAGCTCGTCGTCGAACATCAGCCCCGTCGCACCCACGGTCAGGTCGACCCCGACGCCGGCCTCGCGGAAATAGATGAGCCCGTCGGCGCGGACGGGCGTCCTGTCGTGCCGGCCCCGCAGCTCGACGATCGCCCGGTCGCCCTGCACCGTCAGCACGCCGCCGGTGTCCACGATCTCGTACGGGAACGCCTCGGGGCGGATGCGGACGTCTTTCAACGTGGCCGTGATGTCGTGGCGGATCGGCTCGCCGGGCTCCTGCGTCACCCGCGCTTCGACGTACTCGACGCTGCCGCGCGGGTTCATCGCCCGCATCGCCGCCCGGCTGCGGTCGCCGAGCGCCTGCATCAGGTGATTGTCCAGCGGGAGGTCGGCGGCGGTGATCCGCAGGTCAACAGCCGGCGGCCCGTCATCGAGCCCGGTGATCGTGCCGTCGATGGTGCATCGCGCGAGCCCGCGGGCGCCCCGCAGGCGCTGGATCTCCACGTTGCCCCCGGCGATGCGCACGCGCCCATTGAGCTTCTCCACGCAGTACGGAAACCGCGTGTAGCACAGCGACGCCCTGCCGTCGAGAATCAGCTGCACGTCCACGTGCTGGCGGTCGTCCTCGCCTTCGCGGGTGACACGGACCTCGGCCGAGCCGAAGCCTTCCGGCCGCATCCGCTCGTAAATCTTCAGGAACTTCGGCTGCAGGGCGGCCTGGAACTCCTCGTTCAACGGCACGCCCTCGGCCGCGATCCGCACGTCGTACACGCGCCGTCCGTGGAACATCTCAAGCGAGGCCTTGAGCGTGAGAAGGGCCGGTCCGTGGCGGGCGGTCACCTCTCGAAGCTCGACGGCCTCTTCGAGGATGGCAATCTCGCCGCGGACGTCCTCCAGGCGGTACGGGAACCGGTCGTACAGGATGCGCATGCTGCGGGGTCGCACGGCGCCGGTGACGCGCACGCGCCCGGCCGGGCCGCGCCGAATGAGCAGCTCGGCATCGAGACGACCGGCCGGCTGGAACGATTCGTTGATCCGGGCGAGCGTTTCGGCGAACCGCCCGCTGACCGCATCGGCCGATGGAACGGCCGCGCCGTCGACGGCGATTTCCACGCGGAACGGGCTTTCCCGCTGGAAGCCGTCGTAGCGTCCGCGGAGGGTGAACGTGGCGCCGCCGGCCTGCGGAAGCCGCCCGGTGATCTCCTCGAGCGTCGCTCCCTCGGAATCGAAGAGGATCGTCCCGCCCACGTCGGTGAGCTCGAGCCGGCCCTGCGCGTCGGGAAGCGTGAGCGTGAATCCGGCCAGCTCCACCTCGTACAGCGCCCCGCGCTGCGGGTCCTGCCGCCGGGTCAGGCGGAAATCCCCCTCGATCCCGTAGCGCTTGAGCCACTGGCGGATCTGCTCGGGGAGCACGGGTCCGAGCCTGCTGAGCGTCGCCTCGGCCGTGCCGGACACGTCGCCCGTGCGAACGTCCAGTCGGATCACACCGGCGAGCCCGCCGCGTCCAGCGCCCTTGTCCTGGTCGATGTCGATGCGATATCCGCTCTCGCCGATCGGCGTCATCGTCAGCGACAGCGGGACCGGCTCGCCCGGGTAGCGCGCGGCGCCTTCGGTCTCGACGACCTGGATCGTGCCGTTGGGGACACGGACGGACGGCAGCTCGATCTTCCCGCCGGAGACCGACACGTCGCGCCCGCGCATCAGTTCCAGCAGACGCATGAAGTTCCACTCGTCCGTCTCGGCGTAGTGCTCTGCCGTCACGAAGCACTCGACGCAGACGATCTCGGTCGGCTCGAGTCGCTGCCCGGTGAACAGCGACCAGGGGTTGTGGCGCAGGACCACATTGTCGGCCCGCAGCAGCGGCGGCGCCTGGCGGTCGCCCGGCAGACGGACGCGGACGCCCCGCAGCTCGATGCCCCCGAACAGCCGAAACTCCGCGTCGCGGATGCGGACCTTCGCCCCCGTCATGTCGCTGAGGTACCGCTCCGCCTCGCGACGGATGCGCTGGTCGTTCGTCAGGTACCAGTACCCGTAGATCAGCGCAAGCAGCAGCGCCAGCACCGCCACACCCAGGCCCCGGCGATGCGGGGAAACGTATCGCCAGAACCGGCGCCGACGGTGCGGCATGAAGCTTCGCCATGACCGCACGAGTCGTTTCATTGCGCTCGATCGCAGTTCCCGCATTATACGAACCTGCGGGTCGACCGGCTGCCCCCGTTCACGCGCCGCCCTCCGCCCCGGCGCCGCGCTGCCGAGGCGCATCGCCTTCGTCCGACGCGCCGGCCTGGGCGTCGTCACCCGATCGCTTCGCCGGCGCGTTGAGCCCGAGCTGCTCCCGCCCGGCCTCGATCGCCTCGGTCAGTTGGCCGACGTCCAGATCGTCTCGCCAGAGGAGCATGACGCCGCGTTTCGCCCCGGCCGCGAAGAGGTAGTGGGCGGTCAGGCCCATCTCCCAGCGCCGTTCGGACTTCCACGGCTCGGCTCGCCCCACGCAGCGGCGCATCCGCTCGACCGTCTTCCCGACCTGCGTCCCGTCCAGCGGGTAATCCAGCGGCGACGCCTCGACGATCCGCCCCAGGTCGTCCAGGAAGACCTTCGCACGTCGCGTCGACCCGCCCGGTTGGACGATCACGAAACGCATCCGTTCGGCGGGACGGGCCTCGGCGAACTCCGCGCCGTCCAGCTCGGCGATCCGCTCCAGGCGCGACTTGATCGCGGCCGCCCGCTCGAAGGCCAGCTCCCCCGCCGCACGCTTCATCTGCGACTGAAGCTCCGCGACGCGAGGCCCGCGATTCCCGGCCGCGAAGTCGGCCGCCGCCGCGACCACCTTCCGGTAGTCGTCCATCGAGATCGTGCCGTCACACGGGCTGAGACACTTGTTGATCTGGGCATATGCGCACCGCTGTCCGTCGGGCGCCTCGCGAAGGTGCTGCGCGTGGCGGCAGAGGTCGAAGGCATCCTGCACCGCCTCGATGAATCTCTCGGCCGACTTGCCCGACGGGAACGGACCGACATATCGGCCGTCCCGGGCGAACACGTCCCGCGTCCGGACGAAGTGCGGATACTCCGCGCCGGGGTCGACGTGCACGAACCACGCGGGCTTCCACGCCAGCATGCCGGTATGGCGCTTCGGCCAGATCGCCCGCGCGATGCGGAGAAACTGCCAGTCGGCCTCGAAGTGGCTGGACGTCAGCGTCCAGAGGATGCTCCGCGTGATCCCGCGAAGGTCGGCCGTCTTCTTCCGCTCGTCCGGCTCGGGCTCGGTGAGGCGGCGGCGCAGTCGTCCCCGCATGTCGGCGGCCGTCAGGAGGCAGATCGGCTCGTCGTCGCCGGTCGTCAGCAGCAGGACGCCGCGCTTGGCCGGGACCTGCCGGAGGACCTCCTCCCCGATCGGGGGGTCGACCGCGAGCCGTTCGTCGAATTTTCTCGTCCACCTGGGCATGTGGCAGCGGTCAGAAGCGTATCACGGCGCGTGGGGTCGCGGCGGCGCAGAGGCGACCGACCGGCCCGGCTCAGAGCCACATCCCGGTGATGCGCCCCTGGTAGACCATGTCGCCGTCCACGAACGCCTGCGTGTCGCCGACACACCGCCTTCGGCGGACCTCCACCATCCGCCCGAGCATGATGATCCGGTTGCCGGGCGTGACGCTCCCGCGGAACTTCACGCCGTCCACGCCGCCGAAGCCGAGGAAGCCCTCGCCCGGCGTGGCCTGCATCGCGTAGTAGCTCACGAGCTGCGCCGCAGTCTCGATCATCAGCACGCCCGGGAAGATCGGGCGCCCCGGGATGTGCCCGCGAACCCAGAACTCGTCGTCCCGCACGTCGCGGTATCCGGCCATGATCTTCTCGTCCTCGTCGACGAAGAAGATGCCGTCAAGCTGCTGGAACTCGTAGCGGTGCGGGTTGACAGCGTAGATCTGTTCCCTGGGAATCTCCACGCGCGACGTGTCGATCGCATCGATGTCGAAGAACGGTTTCGGCGGCATGCGATAATTCCTGTAACATCTCGGTCCAGTCCGTCCCCCACAAGGACGATCAGCGTAACACCGTGCGCGAGGACGGTCAATCGCCGTGTGGCGGCCGATGGACCTTCCGACAACCCGTTGCGCCCCCTTCCTGCGCCCGCACATCGGCGGATCGCATACGCCATCGTCTACGTCGCCGCGAGCTCCAGGACGTTGAAGTCGTCGGTGTCGTCCGGCCAGTTGTCCGGCCAGGAGTGGTCCGCCCCTTCGTCGCTCCACAGCAGGCTGCGGATCGTCTTCGCCGCGATGCCGAACTGCACGTCCGCGTTGTCTGTGACGACCTCGTCGAGCTCCACATCGCCCAGGTCGGCGACGGCGATCTTCGCCCCGTCCAGCCGTCCGATCCGCAGCACGTCCACGACGCCCTCGGAGTCGAAATCGTCCGCGTCGTCCGGGAGCGTCGTGAGATTGCTCTTCGCGCCGACGAAGATTCGGCTGTCGACCGCCTCGCCGAACTCCATCAGCCCGGTCCGCCCGGTCAGTCGCCACGTGCCGGCGCCGACGGCGCCGTCGATCTGCGCCTCGTCGAGCTGCACCATCGCCGACCCCCTGCCGACGTCGGCCTCGAAATCGCCCTCGCACCACAGGTGCTTCACGTCGGGCGCGAGCAGGCGGTTCGTCCCGCCGGCGTCGAGCCAGCTTTCCAGCTCGAGCTGGCGGATCGTCACGTCGGAATCAATCGTCGAATCGACGAGGTTCCCGAGGTAGAGCTTCACGCCGCCCGGCGAGCCGCCGGTGCGGACGTCGATCTTGCCGTCGCCCACGTCGGCCAGGAACAGCCGCTCCAGCCCGCCGTAGAACGTCATCGTGCCCGTCAGGTCGGTCTTCTCCGCGTCGAACGTGTCCAGTCGTCCGTAGGCCGACACATTGTGCACCTGTGTGGTGTCCCGCCCGCGGACGATCACCTTGACCCGGCTCTCGGCCTCGGTGTTGAACACCGAGACGTTCCACTTCCCGTCGCCGGTCGGGCGGACCGTCCCGTCGCCGTCGCCGAAGATCTTGAACATGACCTTCGTCCCCTCCCCGTCGGTGAGCTGGAGCTTGGTGTTCTGCTCGCCGTCGACCGTGCCGAACGCCCAGGACACGTCGTACGCCTGCCCGTCGGTCAGCTCGTTGTTGTACTCGCGGAACTCCTCGACGACATCGTCCGCGTCGATGACCGCGATGAACTGATAGTCGCCCGGCGCCCAGTCCTGATCGACGCGG
This sequence comes from uncultured Planctomycetaceae bacterium, assembly GCA_964483755.1. GTDB lineage: Bacteria > Planctomycetota > Phycisphaerae > SM23-33 > SM23-33 > CAZADC01. The sequence continues at coordinate 19,299 of CAZADC010000009.1, forward strand.
AGCTTGATCCGCCAGTTCTTCGTCTTGCCCTGTGTGAGCTTCGCGCGTTTCGTCACGGTGCCGACGAGGATGTCCTCGCCGTCGAGCAGCCCGTCGGCCGACAGGTAGACGTTCACGGTCACGCGCCGGCGGACCATCGCGTCGCCGAGGTTCGTCAGGTGGACGCGGAGCTTGGCCTTGTCGCCGGGGCGGATTGTCCCGTCGATGCGGCGGGTGACCAGCTCGCCGGCCAGGTCGACCTCCGCGTGGGCGGGCGCCCCCAGCCAGGGGTCGAAGACCACGCCGTCGCTGACGGCGTCGCCGACGCCGCGGGGGTTGGTCGGGTGCGTCGGACCGTCCTCGTCGCCCCACCAGTTGCCCGTCGCGTCGAGCGGCTGGCCGCTGAGGTTCTGCGCCCCGAACGGGTCGTTGCCGGACAGGTCGTTGTCGGTGACCACCACCCCGCCGGCCGAGTCGTTCACCCGCACGCCCGTGCCGCCGTTGAGCATGCGGTTTCCGGCGATCTGCACGGACTCGACGGCCTGCCCGCCGGGATCGGCGACCTCCACGCCCACGTCGAAGCCGAACAGGCGGTTGCCCACGACGGCGACGTTGGACTGCGCCGCACCGGCCGGGTCGGCGATCACGATCCCCGTGCCGTCGCCGTCGCCGGATTCCAGGATGTTGTTGAGCACGTCGGCACGCGACCGCTCGACGATCACGCCGCGGTCGATCGTGCCGGCCATCACGTTGTCCCGCACGCCGACGAGCCCGTCTCCGACGTCGCGGGTGACCCAGACGCCGACGTACCCGCCGCCGGGCGAGCCGTCGAAGGTGTTGTCCCGCACGACCAGCCCGGACACGTCGTTGTCGTAGCCCGCCTCGTCTCCGCGGTAGGTCAGCACGGCGACGACCTGCGCCGCGCCCCCGCCGCGAAGCTCGAAGGCGTTGTCGAACACGCTCGCGTCGGCGCCGCCGATCACCAGCAGCGTCGCGTACTCGTCGGCCCCCGCGTCCGGGCCGACGATGGTGAACCCGTGAATGCTCGCCCCGTCGCCGCGGACGTCGATGGCGGGCGCAGGCGCCGGGAAATCGACCAGGTCGCCGGTCGCCTCGCCGACGATCGTCGTGAAGTGCAGCCCGTCTCGCCCGACGAGGTTGAGATCATCGACGTCGATGACCAGGTCCTCGGTGTAGGTTCCGGGCTTGACAATCACGGTGTCGCCGTCGACGGCCGCCGTGAGGCCGCCCTGGATCGTGTCGGAGTAGGCGAGCGTCTCGTCGTCGTGCGTGACGACGACGTCGCGGGTCGAGGACGTGGTGGTGTCGGTCGCGTACCACGCCGCGAAGCGCACGTCGCCGCTGATCGCGTCGCCGGCCGGGGCGGGGTTGGGATTGTCCGCGTGATCGGGCCCCGACGCATCGCCCCAGTAGTTGCTCGCCGCGTCGAGCTGCTCGGCCGAGGCGTTCTCCACGCCCCAGGTCGCGCTGCCGGACAGGGCGTTGCCGGTGAAGGTCACCTCGTCGGCCGAGGTGACGACGCGGACGCCCACGTCGCTGTCGGCGATCATGTTGCCGGTGACGGTGACGTCGTCGAGCGTCTGCCCCGCCGTGCCGAGCTCGACGCCCGTCTCGAAGCCCTCCAGCGTGTTGTCGCGGACGCGGATGTCCTCCTGCTCGCGGGCGTCGGCGTCGCGGATGAGCGCGCCGATGCTCCCGGCCGCCAGGTCGGTCGACAGCTCGTTGTCCTCGATCGTCACGTCACCCCGCTCGGTGATGACCCCGCGGAAGACGTTGCCGCCGAAGGTGTTGCTCTCCACCTTCACGGTGCCTGTCCCCGTCAGCGTGTGGCGGATGATGACGCCCATGTACCCGTCGCCGATCGAGCCCTCGAACGTGTTGTCGTGGATCTCCAGCCCGTTGATGTTTACGTCATGGCCGGGGACGTCGTCGCGTCGCGTCTGGATCGCCGTGGCGCGCGCGTCGCCGGAGCCGCGGAGCGTGAACGTGCTGTCGTAGATCTTGACGTTGATTCCGTCGACCACCACGCCGGCCGCGTATTGACCGTCCGGAAGGTCGGGGCTGGCGAAGGTGAATCCGTGGAGCCGGATGCCGTCGGCCCGGACGTCGACGTTGGGCGAATCCGCCGGCCAGTCGTTCCACGCGCC
>CAZADC010000009.1:21455-23809 GCA_964483755.1 uncultured Planctomycetaceae bacterium
GACGCGCTGCGGCCCGGCTGCGACGCAAACACGCACGCGGTCCAGTCGGTGCTGGCGACGCCCTCGATGGTCGTCAGGTCCGCCCCGTCCACGCCGACGATGTCGAGATTGTCCGTCTCGATGAGCAGGTCCTCGACGTACGTGCCGGGCTGGACCTCGATCGTGTCGCCCGAGGCGGCCTGGTCGATCGCCTCCTGGATGGTGTCGAACGGGTGCTCGGCCGAGCCGTCCTCCGCCGGGTCGACGATGCTGGAGACGTGCCACGTGCTCAGCAGCAGGCGCGGTTCGAGCGCCTCCAGCGCCGCCGGGCTCAACCCGCTGCGCCGTCCGCGCTTGCGTCCAAGAATCGACCGCTTGTCCGTCTGTCCCGGTTCACGCATGACCGCCGCCTCACTTCCCCGTCAGCGCACCACAAAGCCCTGAAAACGCAGGCCGCATTCTACATTTCGCCTGCCGACCGGCTCAAGGAAAACCATCTCATGCTCCCGGCCTATGCATTCTCCACATCGAGCGCGGCGATCTTCCCGGGCGGCCGCGTGCTTGCGCACCCGTCATTGGGAACCATACAGGTGTCTCATTCTGTCGACTTCGCGGATATGCCGGAGCCTGAATCGCCGGGAAAGCCCGGCAGGCCGGTCTGGTGCCCCCCGACAGCCGCCGCTACGATGAGCGCCGAGCCGCCTGACACACACGGAGCCCCACACTCGGAGCAGTGATCATGCCTGAGGCCAAGACGTTCGAGGAAATCGGCGTGCTGAAGCGCAACCCCTGCAACCCGCTCCTGTCGGCCGCGGACGTCCCGTACCCCGCGAGCCTGGTGTTCAACGCCGGCGTCGTACGATACGAGGGGCGATACGTCATGGTCTTCCGCAATGACTACGGGCCGAAGAACGCCGACGACTTCCGCCGCCGCGGGGAGGCGGGCAAGCCCCGCTGGGACGGGACCAACCTGGGCCTGGCGCTCAGCGACGACGGGATATCCTGGAGCGTCGAGCCGCAGCCGTGCATCAGCCTCGACCGCGCCCGCGAGCTGATCGCGCCGATGATGCCCGGAATGGACCCCGCCCGCGAGTTGCACCGCTTCTACGACCCCCGCCTGACGACCATCGACGGTCGCGTCGCGATGTGCTTCGCCGTCGACACCGCCCACGGACTTCGCGGCGGCGTGGCCGTCACGGAGGACTTCGACGACTGGGAGGTCCTCTCGCTGTCGGTGCCCGACAACCGCAACATGGCGCTGTTCCCGGAGACCATCGACGGGCGGTACGTCCGCTACGAGCGATCCGTCAACACGTTCGGCGGCAACCACCTCTCCGACGACCAGGCGATGATGTGGCTGAGTCACTCGCCCGACCTTCGCCACTGGGGCTTCAGCCAGCACGTGCTGGCGACCGAGCGGATCGACTTCGCCAACAGCAAGATGGGCCCCGGCGCCCCGCCGGTCCGCACCGACCGCGGCTGGTTGACGACGTTCCACGCCGTCTGGCGGGACGAGTCGCGCGGGAAACGCGGCTGGGAAGAACGCTGGCCGAAGGTCTACCGGGCCGGGCTGATGCTGACGGACCTCGAGCAGCCGTGGCGGATCGTCGGCATGTGCCGCCGCCCGCTGCTGTCGCCGACGACGTGGTACGAAACCGGCGACGACGTGCCCGAGGGCGTCGACTTCGAGGGCTTCCGATGCGACGTGATCTTCCCCGGCGGGATGATCATCGAGGGTTCCGGCGAGGTGAAGATCTATTACGGGGCGGCCGACACGGTCGAATGCGTCGCCACGGCCGACGTCGGCGAGCTCATCAAGGCCTGCACCGAGGGCTGACGGCCGCGTTTTGCGCCCCGCCCCGCCGGCGGTATACTACAGGGCTCGACCGGCGCGGAACTTCCTTCGAAGGCGACCCATGGCCGATTTCAGGATCGTTTCGGACATGCAGCCGCGGGGCGACCAGCCCCCGGCGATCGAACGGCTCGCGGAGAACATCACCCGCGGGCAGCAGTTCAACGTCCTGCTCGGCGCGACGGGCACGGGCAAGACCTTCACCATGGCCAACGTGATCGAGCGGCTCGGCAAGCCGACGCTGGTCATCTCCCACAACAAGACCCTCGCCGCCCAGCTCTACGAGGAGTTCCGCGACCTTTTCCCCGACAACGCCGTCGAGTACTTCGTCAGCTACTACGACTACTACCAGCCGGAGGCGTACATTCCCCAGCGGGACATCTACATCGAGAAGGACGCCTCCCGCAACGACGACCTCGACCGCCTCCGCCTGAGCGCCACGACGAGCCTGTCGGCACGGCGGGACGTGATCATCGTCGCCAGCGTCTCGTGCATCTTCGGGCTCGGCAGCCCGGAGGAGTAC
>CAZADC010000010.1:0-23057 GCA_964483755.1 uncultured Planctomycetaceae bacterium
TCGGTGAAGAAGCTGCGGCCGGTGTTCTGCAGCACGCCGTCCTTCTCTATGTAGATGCGGTCCTTGCCGACGACCATGATCTCGTTGACGTTGGGCATCTCCAGCAGGTCCTGGAGCGGCCCGTACCCGAGCACGACGTCCTCGATCTCCTTCGAGAGCATCCGCCGGACGATGTACTCGCGGAGATCCGGAGAGATGCGCCCGCGGAGCTTGTCGAGCTGCTTGTCCCAGTCGGCCTCGACCATGGCGACGTCCTCCTTCTGCGTGTGGGGGCGCAGGCGGAGGGGGTAGTCACTGAGCGCGTCGCCGACCATCCGGGCAATGGCGTCCTCGCTCTTGCTGTCCAGGACGTCGCTGTCCTCAAAGCCGTAGCTGTACATCAGCTTGCCGGTCGCGCGGCGGGCGATCTCGGTCACCACGCTGCGCCAGAGCAGCTCGCCGACCAGGTAGGTCGTCATCTCCTCGTCGACCTCGTCGGCGTGGGTCTCGACGATCTCGTGCAGATGGCGCTTGATGAGCGCCACGTGCTCGCTGTCGGCCGAGCCGAGCTGCCCGGCGACGCGGAGGTTCAGCCGCTCCAGCAGCTCGGCGTGCATCGTCTGCTCGATCTCCAGCACCCGCTTGCGCGGACTGGACACCCGCTCGCGCCCCCCGACGCGCCGAGCGGTCGGCTCCATCATGTACAGGCTGTACTCGCCGATGCGGATCTCGTCGCCGTACTCGATCTTGCGGCGCTGCTTGTGGGGAATCTGCCGGTTGGCGACGATGGTCTCGTTGAGCCCGAGCGACTCGATGAAGTACCCCCCGCCGTCGCGGACGATGCGGGCGTGCCTGCGGGAGACGAACGGGCTGCGGAGCGTGACGTCGTTGGACTCTTCGCGCCCGATGGTGACGTCCTCATCGTCGACCTTCACCACGTCCCGCTCGTCGCTGTACTGGTTGTAGACCCAGATTTCCACGTCACTCGGCCTCTCGTAAGAGCCAGGCTGCGCTCCGCGCGTTTTCACTCCGCGCGGCGATCCCTTGCGCTCCGCTGCTCACTACCCGCCGCGGATGCTTCGACCCGACGGGCGGTCCGGCAGACGCTGGAGCAGCTCGGAGTTCACCTGCCCGGCGAGCGACGGCAGGGGATCGTCCGGGCGACGGAGCTCCAGCCACGGGCTGCCCACCACGTGGGGCATGACGGCCGCGAGCTGGCGCGACGCCTCGGGGCTCATCTCCACCGTAACGCGTTTGTTGGACCGCGACCCGGCCGCCGCGGTCAGCCCTTCGGCTTCCGTGTCGCCCTCCCAGCGGCCGCCCACCTCGAGCACCTTCAGCCCCTCGATGATCCGGTAGGGCTGGAGCGAACCGTCGGACAGGCGGACGCGCCCCATCAGGTCCACGCGGTCGCCGGTGCGGAGCATCTCGCCGGGCGTCTGATCCGGGTCGACGGCGATCGACCGCGCCCGCATGTCCGCAGAGATCTTCACCGAGGGCGTAGCGCTGTCGACTCCCGTGATGTCGCCCCACTCCAGCCAGTCGTCGCGCTGCACGCGGCGGCGGAGGCGCTGGCCTCGAACGTAGTTGATCCGGTCGGCGCGAACGACCGTCTTGAGCAGCCCCTCGGCGACGCTCGCCGGAACCGGGTGCGCCTCGATGTACTTGTCCTCGATCTCCTCGCCGCCGGCCATGTCGCGGGTGAACCGCAGCAGCTTCACGTTCGGCTCGCGGGCGCCCTCGCGGACCTGGTTGATGTGCACCTGGTAGATCACCACCACAACCGCCGCCAGCACCAGCGCGATGATCAGCAGCTTCTTGTTCTGAATGGTCGGAGCCTGCTGTTCAGCCATGGTCTTTCCTCTCATCCGCCGCCTTGCGTCCGGCGGATCGCGGTCAGGACGATTTCCACTATCTTCGCGTCCGGGCGGGGCTTTCGCAAGGTCACGATGGCGTGCTCGTCGCCCCTTCGATATACGAGAACGGACCGCGGCGCATTCACCGGATCCGCTCCCGCCGCGGGCGAGCCGAGCAGCGAGAATCCCTTCGCCGTCAGGGCGCGGGCGTAGTGCCGTTCGGCCGCGCCGATCGAACCCGTCCAGCGGTAGCGGGCGCTGCGCTCCTGGCCATACTCTCCGGAGCGGCGAACCGACCAGCGCCGCTCGGCGCCGGCGGGCGGAGACACGTCCAGCGGATCGGCGTCGACGAGCTCGATGCCGCCGGGCGTGATCGCCCCGGCCGACAGGGCGCTCGGAATCAGCCCGCGTACGTCTTCGTCGGATTCCGGATCGTAGCGCCGCAGGTCCCCGCCGACCGTGGGCGACTCGCCCGCGTCCGATCCGCCGGTCAGCAGGTAGATCCGCCAGCCCGCCGCTGCCGCGGCCGCCAGGAGCGCCACGTAGAGCCCGACGGTCAGGACCCGTCGACGGGGACGTTTCGCGGGGCGGTCAGGAGGCGTCTGCTCGCCGGCGGCGCGTCCCACTAGAACCTCATCAGGTACAGGTTGCGGAAGGTATGCCCCATCCCCGCGGCGTCGGTGGACTCCATGCTCTCGAACATCGCGTCCACGTCCCGCAGATACTCGTCCCGGACGGCGGGCTCGTTGCGGGCCTGGCGGTAGCGCCACTCCATCCCGTCGCGGAGCGTCCGCTCGGTCATCATCCCGGTCAGCCCGAGGTTGTTCCACAGGCCGACGTCGGAGGGAAACTCCGCGTCCACGCGGGCGCCGCGCCCGTGCGGCCAGGTGCGGAGCGCCAGCTCCTCGGTGAGTTGCCCGATCGCGGCGTCGTTGAGCCCGGCGTAGGTCGCGTAGTCCTCGAGCGTCTCGCTCGGTCCGGACAGATAATGCAGGCGGATGCCCTCGCCGGGTTCGCTCGCCTCGCCATCGAAGAACGTCTGGTTGAGGTGGTCGTAATCCACGTGGACGACGTTCGGCGCGCCGCTCTGGCCGTCGGCGACGGCGGAGCGGTTGTGCAGGTCGCGCCACGCCGCGTACCGAGCGGCCGCCCGGAGATGCTGCTTGTTCACCATCGCGCGCCCGAAGAAGAACGTCAGCCCGATGATCAGGGCGATCAGCGGGACGATCATCACCAGCTCGATCAGCGCCGTCCCGCGGGCCCGGCGCCGGCGGCGCGGGGTCGGACGGCGGAATGTACGTTCGTTCGTCACGGGGTTTCTCTCGCGCGTCAGTGCGTCATGTACTCGGCGGCCATGTCCGCCCCGAGGGCCTCGAACCACGTCGCGGCGGCGTCGACGTCGTAGGGGTCGACGAGCCCTTCGGTCAGGTCCGCCTGGTCGACGCCGTCGATCAGGTCGACGGTCCACTCCTCCCAGCCGGACACGGGCGTAAGCTGCACCTGCCAGTCCTGCGTCCACAGGTCCCAGCTCGCCTTGTTGAACAGCTTCGCCTGGGCGACGGCGAGCATGGAGTCGTCGGGGTTGATGGTGGCGAACCGCCCGGACCAGACGGGCGCGCCCGCCCCGCGCCTCGCCACACCGAGGAACGAGAACCGCCGGCGCCGAACGCCGACGTCCGCGCTGGGGTAGCCGTCCGCGTCGACGGCGTCGGGGTAGTCGCCCTCGCCGGTATCCAGCAGGAACGGGACCGGCCGGCGGTCGGACTCCTCCCAGTTGCACGGGTTGGACACCTCGATCTCCCCGCCGACGTCGATGCCGCCGAAGATGTACCAGGCGTACATGTACACCCTGTGCCATTCCGGCTCGCCGTCGGCGTCCGTCGTCAGCGAGATGCCGATCTCCTCGTCCAGCGTCGTCTCGTAGGTGTACTCGTCCCGCCAGATGTAGTCGACGACCTTCGTCAGGCGCGGGTTGGCGTCCGGATCGACCCACCCGTTCGCCCACAGCGCGATCGGGTACTCGCCGTTCGTGCGGTAGGTGCCGTCGCGCAGCCAGCCCGCGGAGTTGGCGGGCACCGACGAGGCAATCTCCACGACGTAGAACATCGTCTGCGTCACGCGGACGTTGGGGCGCTCGGCGAGGTTCTTCGCGTCCGGGTAATGGACGACCCACTGCGGATAGTGCACGAGCTTCGGCTCCTGCGGCCCGAACATGTACCCGAGCTTGATGTCGGAGATGTTGCGAAGGTAGCGGTAGAACAGCGTATCGGGCAGCTCGCCGGCGTGGAAGGTCCATCCGCTCGGCGTCCGCCACTCGTGGTCGTTCGCCCACCAGTCGACGTGGTGGAACATCCAGACGTACGGCCCGTAGGTGTGGTAGCCGATCGTCTCATAGTCGGTGGCCACGCGGTACCCGCCGTGTCCGCCGCCGCTGTGCCCGGTTCTGGCCGATCCGCCGACCGTCCGCCCGCCGATCGCCCCCCCGCCGCCGCGGGTCTGCCCGGTGCCCGCCGTCGCCGGCACCCATCGCCAGGCGGTCGCGCGGCGGTCGGCGATGCGCCACCCCTCCGGCCAGGGGTCGTCGCCGATCGGGTCGTGGCGCAGCAGCCTCGCCCACGGGCCCAGGCGGTGCGGGTACTCCGCGTCGGGGATCGCCCCGCCGGGCCCGCCCTCGTCCTGGAAGTGCGCCTCGGTCGAACGGACGCGCGTCACGCCCTGGAGCACGGGCTGGAAGTCCTCGAACTCGCCCTCGCGGGCGGGCAGGCGCGGCGCAACGGGCGCGACGAAGCACGCCTCGGCCGCGTTGGCCCGTCCGAACCGAACGGCGTCGGCCTGGGCGAGCAGCCCGGCCGATTCGATCGTCGCCAGCGACATGTCCTCCAGCGCCACGGCCGTCTGCCAGAGCGATCCGTGCGGGGGCGAGCCGCCGTATCCGCGGACCGCCCAGTGCGTGGTCTCCTCCATCTCGAACGCCCCGCCGTTCTCGTCCGGATCGAGCCGCGAGTGGGCGGCGGCGAGGATGTCCCGCTGGGCGGCCATCCGCGCCCGCAGCGACTCCATCCCCGTCCGCATCATCCGCGCCTGGCGGTACTCGTTCGGCACGGGGCGGCGGAGCTGGTCGTCGAGGCGGTCCTCCCAGTCGCGGATCTCCTCGTAGCTCATCTCCGTCGCCAGCGGCAGGGCGTCGAGGATCGGCACCAGCGCCAGCGATCTCGACTGACCGACGTTGTTCATCGCGACGACGTTCATGCTGCGGGCCATCCACGTCGCGCCGCTGACGGCGGCCGAGTCGGCCGTCGTCTGAAGCGACACCCGCCGGTTCAGCACCGACCCGGTGTTGTAGACGTAGACCACCAGCCCAACCAGCACGGTGATCGCCAGCAGGGCGATGACGAGAATCTGCCCGCCGCAACGTCGGGACGCGTAGCCCCTCCGCACTCCCGCCGGCGCTTCTCGCCGTCGGGCCAGCGCTCGCCGCGGGATGGTCGATTCATTCCTCAATCTGCTCCTGCGCCTGGGCGATGAGCTTGTCGATTTCCTCGGTGTCCTTGAACTGTCGGGCGAGGCGGAAGTAGCCCAGCGCGCCGTTGGCGTCGCCCCGCCCCAGCGCCTCCTGCCCGAGCAGGCGGTTCATCTGGTAGCGCGTCTCGGCGATGGCTTCGGCGACCTCCTCGCCGTCGCGGATCGCCTTGGCCTTGTTGAGCTGCTCGAGCGCCTTGGACCAGTCGCGCGCCTTGCGTGCGGCGGCCGCCTCGGCCAGCAGTGACTCGAACCGCTTCTGCTGCTCGATCGCGAGGAGAATCCGATCGATCTGCCCGCCTGCCGCCGGGTTGATCTCCCGCGCCTTCTCGTAGGTGGCGATCGCCTCGTCGTACTGCTTGTTCTCACGCAGGCGGGACGCCTCGTTCATCTGCTGGCGGAAGCGAACGTCGGCGATCTTATTTCTCAGCGCGTCGTCGGACTCCAGCGCGACGGCCTGGGTGTACTTCTCGAGCGCCTCGTCGAGTCGCCCCGCGGCGGACGCGGCGTCGCCCTCGCGCACCAGCCGGTCGCGGCGGACCGTCTCGCCGATCGCGTCGAGCATCTCCTTCGCGGCGGGAAGCTCCTTGTACTCCATCGACTCGGCCAGCGCGGCGCGGGCGCCTTCCAGGTCGCCCTCGTTCCGCAGGCGGCGGGCGCGGTCCAGCGCAATCTCGGCCTGCAGCGTGGTGATCCGCTCGTCGAGATCCTCCGACGGCCGGATCTCGACCGCCCGCTGCAGTGCCGCGAGCTCGGCGCCCTTGTCGCCGGCTTCGACGGCCTGCTCGGCCGCTTCCATCGCCTCGGCGTAGGCGCGGTTGGACGCCAGCCGCTCGATCCGCCCCTCAACCCGTTCGCGCATCCGCGTGCGGTCCTCGTCGTCCAGCACCTCGGCCGCTTCCGACGCCAGGAGCTCCCGGGCGCTCGTGAAGGCGGTGCGGGCCTGGTCGTACTCCAACCGGTCGGCGAACGTCGCGCCCTGCTCCATCAGGCGATCGTACTGCCCGGTGACCTCGGCGACGGCGACCTGCTGGAGGAACGCCGCCCGCTCGCCCTCCTGCTCGGCGTCGAGCGCCAGCGACCGCAGTCCGCGGTTGAGCGTGTCCCGCGCCTCGGCGTACTCCCCGGCCTCGAATTCCTCGCGGGCCTGGTTCATCGTGTCGCGGAAGGTCCACTGGTTGACGCGGTAGCGGTTGAAGTTCTCGATCTCCCGGTTCATGCGGCGCGTCCAGTCGAGCAGCTCCGGGCGCTCGGACTGGACCCGCTTGAGCTGCTCGGTCGCCCGCGCCTCGCCGGCCTGCGCCTTCATCCAGTTCTGCTGCTCGACGGCGACGTGCGCGTCGGTCAGGGGGACGAACACCGACGCTCTCGCGGCCTCCCGCGTCCCGGCGAACTCCCGGCGGACCCGCTGGAAGCCCTCCAACGCCTCGGCGTAGTCGCCCTCGCGGTACTCGTCGTACGCCCGGTTGTAGAGCTCCGAGGCGGTCTCGCTGAGCTGCTGGCGCTGCTGGTGGGCCTTGATGCCGAACACCACGCCGATGCCGACGATGCTCAGGACGATCACGGCCAGCAGGATGATCCGCGTGCGGAGCGAGAGGGACCGCTTCGGCAGCGGCGCCGTGGGCGCGGGCTCGGGCGCCACGTCCAGCTCGTCGCCCTCGTCGCCGGGCCCGATGTCCTCGCCGCCCTCGTCGAGCTCGCGGACGCGGTCCGGCCGACCGCCCGCCGAGGCGGGCTCGGGCTGCCCGGCGGCGGGCCCGGCTCCGCGGGCGGCGGTGGAGAAGCCCAGCTTGATCGCCCGCCCGAGCTCTTCCATCGACTGAAACCGCTCGTCCGGGTCCTTCGCCATCATCTTCGCCACGATGTCCGAGAGCTTCCGCCCCACGGCGGGGTTGACCTCCGCCGGCGGGGGGGCCTGGACGTTCTCGTTGCCGTGCCACTTCATCCACCGCAGCGACTCGCTGTGCCGGTCGCGGACGACGTCGGCGAACACCTCGCGGAACTTCGGGCGCCCGACGAGCATCTCGTAGGCGATGAAGCCGAGCGAGTAGATGTCCGCCCGCGCGTCGAACCCCTCGCCCTCGAACAGCTCCGGGGCCATGTACTTCGTCGTGCCCAGCACCATGGAGGTCTGCCCGGACACGCTCGCGGCGACGCCGAAGTCGGTGATCTTCGGGTGCAGCCCCTCGCAGACGATGATGTTGCCGGGCTTGAGGTCGCGGTGGACGATGCCCGCGCGATGCACGGCGTTCAGTCCGGCCGCCAGGCGCCAGAGCACCCGCAGCGTCGCGCGGGGCTCGACGGGCCCGTCGGTGTCGGCGATGATCGTCTCCAGGGAGTGCCCCTCGACCCACTCCATGACGATGAACAGCCCGCGTTCGTCCTCCATCAGCTCGTAGATGTCAACGATCTCGGCGTGCTGGGCGCCGAGGCGGGCGAGGACCTGCGCCTCCTTGCGGAAGCGCTCGAGGAACTTCGGGTCCTCGGCCAGGTGCGTGGATATCTGCTTGATCGCCACCAGGCGGTCGAGCATTGGATCGCGCGCCTTGTAGACGATCGCCTGCCCGCCGATGCTGTGGCGGCCGACCACCTCGTACTTGCCGATCTTCTCGCCCGGCTGGATGCCGACCTGTTCGCCCGGTTGTCCGCTGTTTTCCGCCATAACCTTCCCGAAAAGCGTGCGCGCGTTCGCGCCGCGTCAGAGGTCGAAAGTCTCCACGTCCACGTAATCCTGTGCGCCCTCGTTGGGCATCGTCGTCCGCGCCTCGATCTCCAGGCCCAGCGCGCCCGGCGCGAAGCCCAGCTCCACCGGATCGTCCATCGCCGCCAGGATCCGCCCGGCGAACGGTACGGCGAGGTAGAGCGTGTGCCGCACCGTGACGGTCAGGTCCTCGTGCGGCGCATACGCATCCCCGTCGTACGGCGGGGCGAGCTCCACGTCCGTGTATTCCTGCGCGTACCACATCATGCGCGAGAACTTGTCGTCCGCCCACTGCGGGGTCGGCTCGCCGTGGACCCCGAAGAACCGGTCCACGCCGGCCGTCAGGGCGCCCACGTCGGCGCCCGGCTGGTCCGGATGACCGGACGAGACGGGCATCACCGCCCAGATCGCCGCCGAGCGGATGCGGTAGTTCTTGGCCGAGTCCGACCAGCCCACCACGTTCGGCGGCTCGGACGGCTGGATGTTCATCGGCACCGTCACCGCCGCCGTGCGGGCGGCGCAGAACGCCGCGTAGTGCACGCACACGTTGCCGGCCATCAGCAGCGCCGACTGGATCAGCAGCAGCGACAGCATCATCGCGAACGGCAGGGCGAGGGCGAACTCGACGATCACCGCCCCGTCCTCGCCGCCCGGCGCCGCCGGACGCGCGCGTCCGGCGCGGAGCAGCACGGCGCCGATCGCCGTCAGTCCCGCCGCCGAGGCGAGCGCCACCAGGGCGTACTTGCGGAACGAGCCGCTGCTCAGCGCGCCGGCCAGCCAGCCCCAGCGACCGTGGACGCCCTCGACCAAGCCGAGGGCGAGCACGCCGGCCGCCAGCAGCCCCATCGCGCCGATCGCGACGGCCAGGCCGCCGACTCGCCTCCGGTCGCGATGTTCGCCGCCTCGGGTCATGTCCTCAGCTTCCCATGAACAGCGTCGGCTCGCCGCCGCGGATCAGCACCTCCGCCACCGCGGCCGCTCCGCCGATGCAGAACGCCAGGCCGAGCGGAATTCGCATGCTCTCGCTCGTCGCCGGGTCGGCGGGCTTTCCGGGCGTGAAGCTCAGCACCAGGAACCGCCACATTCTCGCCGTCGTCGCCTTCAGGGTCCGGCGCCGGATCAGCATCCCCAGCGCCATCACCGCGGCGACGATCAGCCCGTAGAACATCGTCGCCAGCACGAACCACCAGCCCGTCAGCGCCCCGACGGCGCCCATGAGCTTGGCGTCGCCGCCGCCCATTCCGCCGGCCTGCCACGCAAGCAGCAGCGGCAGGAAGCCCGCCGCGAGTCCCGCAAAGCTTCCCAGCGGCCCGAGCGCCTCAGGCGCGTCGGTCAGCAGCCAGACGGCCGTGTGTCCGACCAGCCCCAGCAGCGCGCCCGGGTAGGTCACCGCGTTGGGCACCTTGCCGGTCCGCACGTCCGCGACCGCGGCTGCGACGAGCATCACGCCCAGCGCGCAGTAAGCCCAGAGATTCACGCCAAGCGCCGGCAAAGAGCGGTCCTTTCGCGGCGGCCGGGCGGACTTACAGACTTCCGGGGTCGGTCTCTTCGCCGGCCTTGGCGCCTTCCCACAGTTCGCCGGCCCAGCGGGAGATATCCTTCCAGAAGTAGATCACGACGCCCAGCAGGGGCAGCGCGATCGCGGCGAACACCAGGACGTACTCGAGCATCTCGGCGCCCTGCTCGTCGCGGTGCAGCGCCCGCAGTGCTCGTGCGGCACGTTTCGTCATGCGTTTCAACATATTCACTCTCCGTGTCTATCCGTCTCCAGCCCGCGGCTCGGCGCCCGTCCTCACGGGAACGGGAGGGTCTGGAGAAACGTCACCATGCGGTAGTACTCAGTCAGCGTCGACAGCAGAAGGCCCAGCAGGTAGATCATCGGCAGCGCGAAACACACCAGCAGCAGCGTCCACTCGACGGTCGCCTGACCGCGCCGGTCACCGTGCAGGCGTCGCCATGTCCGCGCCGGGGCTGTCACGTCGCCGCCTCCGCCTTCTCCTGGAAGATATCGGCCGCCTGCCCCCACTCGCTTCGCTGAAGTCGAATCTTCGGCTCGCGTGCGAATAGCGAGGGCGCGCCCGTCCAGATCAGCTCGCCGCGTCCGGAACGCCCGGCCTCGTCGTCGCCGAGCCCGTAGGTGAACATCTCCTGCAGGCGGTACCTGCCGTCGTCGCCGAGCGGAAGCACCTCGCTGACCTGGGTGAGCCCGCGTCGTCCGTCGGTGAAGCGGGTGACGAGGACGATCACGTCGATCGCCGACGCCACCTGAGCCCGCAGGGCGTGCAGGGGCAGCTCGATCTCGCTCATCATCGCCAGCGTCTCGAGGCGGTTGAGCGCATCGGCGGCCATGTTCGCGTGCAGCGTGGACATGCTCCCCGCGTGTCCGGAGGTCATCGCCTGGATCATGTCCAGCGCCTCGCCGCCGCGGACCTCGCCGATGATGACGCGATCGGGGCGGAGGCGCAGCGACGAGCGGAACAGGTCGCGGATGGTCACCTCGCCGCGTCCCCAGCGGTCCGGCGGGCGGGCCTCGAGCGAAATCACGTGGTCCTGCTGAAGCTCCAGCTCGCAGGAGTCCTCGATCGTCACGATCCGCTGGTGGTGCGGGATGAACCCGCTGAGCACGTTCAGCAGGACGGTCTTTCCGCTGGACGTGCCGCCGGCGACGAGGACGTTCTTCTCGGCGAGCACGCACGTGCGGAGGTAGTCCATCGCCTCGCGCGTCCACGAGCCGAGCTTGACGAGGTGCTCAGCGTCGAACATGACGCGGGCGAACTTGCGGATCGTCATGCACGTGCCCTGTTTGCTCAGCGGGGGCAGGACGACGTGGACCCGGCTGCCGTCGGGCAGGCGCGAATCGACGAGCGGGTGCTCGCTGGTGACGCGCTTGCCGGTGTACTGGAGGACGTTCTTGACGGCCGCCATGAGGGCGTCGTCGTCGGCGAACTGTGCATCGGTCCGCACGAGCGCCCCCTCCCGTTCGACGTAGATCTCGCGGGCGTTGTTGATCATGATCTCCGAGACCTCCGGATCGCGGAGGAACTCCATGACCGGCTCCAGAAAGTGGTCGACGGTCGTCTCGAAGATGTTCGCTCGAGCCATGTACGTCACGCCTTTCGGTCGCGGCGGGCAGGCCGCCGAAGCCGTTGTCTCAGCAAACAGTTAAACGCAACTCAGGGCGCTTTGTGGCGACCTTTTCCCGGACGCCTGCCCCATGGGAACATGATATCACATCGACCGGGTCGGCGTACAGCGATCAGCAAGGCCCGACGCCCGGTCGGACGGGGCTTTGGCAAGACATGACGACTCGGCCGCTGCGGGCATTCCTGCCCGCGCGAGCCCAGCGCGGCGCCCTTCCCTCCTGCCCAGCGCGGCGCCCTTCCCAGGGCACCGCGGGGAACGAACGCTCTGCAACGCGGCGGCCTGGGAAGCCCGCCACGCACGTCAAAGCCGCCGCGCACGTCAAGCCCGCCGCGCACGTCAAAGCCGCCGCGCACCTCCATGCTGCTGCGCACGCCCAGAAGGTCGCACCGGCACGGCACCGGGGAGCTCTACGGCTGGAGGGGGGCTTCGTTGACGAACGTGGTGAGCTGCGAGAAGCCGTAGCTCAGCGCTTCGCCTCCGCCCGCCTCGGCGACCGCGGCGAGATCCTCCTCGACGTACCGCGCCGCGTCCATCGCCACGGTGACCGTGGTGACGCCCTTCTCGCCGGCCCCGGCGGCGAGGTCCACGAGCCCCTCGTCCGGCTGGCGGGCGAACAGGACGATCGTCTTCGGCGTCGGCTCCAGCGCCATCGCTGACGAGAACGTGCGCGACATGTCGGCCGCCCCGACCGGAAGCGCGTCGTACAGGAACTCTCGCGCCGCGGCCCGCCCGGGCTGACCGCCGGACGCCCAGCCGCCCGGCAGGACCCTGTCTTCGCCTTCCGCCGCCAGATAGACCGTGAACTTCCCCTGATTGCCCAGCGACACGACGGACGCTTCGACGATGCCGGCCGCGAAGTCGAACATGTGCTGCATACTCGAGCTCGTGTCGATGACATAGACGACCGGCGTCTCGATCTCCACCCGACCGACCGACGGCGAATCGCCCGGAACGAGCGGGTTCACCGGCGCCAGGTCGGTCGGACCACCGTTCGGCGCGACAGGCGAATCGAGATCGTCTCCGCTCGTCGCATACATCACGATCACCACCACGGCGGCCGCGATCATCACCAGCAGCAGCGGCAGGAGGATGAGCGTAACCACGCCCTGGATCTTCACCGGGCGGGCCATGGGGACATGGGCGTGCTCGGCATGCACCTGCCGGGCGGCGGCCTCGGGGGACCGGGGCGCTGCCGCCTCGGGCGCTGCCGGTCGTTCGGCCTCGGGCGCCTCGGGGCGCGCGCCCACGGGCGCCTCGTCCCCTCCGCCGGGCACGGAGACCAGTTCCTTGCAGTACGGGCAGCGGCAGACGCCGCCGGCGAAGGCCTCGTCGATCGATATGCGTTTCCCGCACTCGGTGCAGCGGATCTTCATCGCCATGGCGAACCTCGGTGGAAGGAGGAGCTCAACGGCGGCATTATAGGAAACGGTTGCGCGTCCCGCACGGCTCGCGGCATGCCTTTCCGGACCGTTGCGTGCTGTACCGTCGCATCTCGCGGCGCCCTTGGAAGGACACCGCTCACGATTCGTGCGCCTTGACGTGGTGTCCTTCCGGAGCAGGGCGAGCGGACTTCTTCGCGGCGCCTGCGTCAGCGGCTTGTCGGGCTGCGGGGGCGTCCGCCGATGCTGATCGTCATCGGCTGGGACCAGGTCGGGGGACCGTCCGGCGGGACGTGCCGCACCGCGAGCGTCACGCGGGCGCACGGCGGCGGCTCGGGCCCCCAGGGAAGCTGCACCTCGTAGCCCCATCCGAACATGCTCTTGCGGAGGCGGGCCTCGAGCGTCCGCTCGGCGTATCGCCACGAGCGCAGGGGCTGGATCTGGCGGATCTCCAGGCGCGTGCGGACGTTGTCGAACATCATGAACTCGAGCGCCCCGTCCACCGGCACGGGCTGGTCTTCGCCGGCGAGAAACAGGTACGCCCGCGCCTGCAGCCCGTCCACGCCCGGCTGATCGTCGAGGTTCACCGGCGTGGGCGTCGCCTGGAGGACGATCTGGTCGATGCGGGCAACGGACGGCGGCATATCGGGCGGACGTTGCGGCCCGCACCCGCCCGCCAGCAGTGCCGCGAGGAGGACGACCGGCGCGGCAACCGACCGACCGGCGCGGCTGGTGTCTCGGCCGATGCGCGTCATTCGGTCAGATCCTCCAGCTTCGTCGGACGGTTCAGCGACGGGACGGCTTCCTCCTTGAGATGCGGGTCCTGGTCCTTGCCCCCGTTCGGGCCGCCGTCGTACTCGACCGCCCCGTGCAGGGGGTCGCGCAGGCGCTCCTGGAACGTCCGATGGCGCAGGCGACGGAGGTTGTCCAGGCGCTCGAGCTGGTCGTCGCTGATATCGTCGGCGTCCTGCCCGTCACGGAGGATGTGCGGCGTCAGCACGATCAGCAGCTCGGTGCGCTCCTGGCTGATGTCGGTGCTGCGGAACATCCACCCGATCAGCGGCAGATCGCCCAGCAGCGGCACCTTGCTCTCCTGGTCGTCGTCGCGGGTGGTGATCAGTCCGCCGAGGATGATGGTGTGTCCGTCCTGGACCGTGATCGTCGTCTCCGCCTTCCGCTTGTTGACGATGATCGCGTTGACGCCCTGGCTGATCTGCACGGTCGACGGTGCGATCTGCGAGATCTCCGGCGCCACGTCGAGCCGGATGAACCCGTCGGGATTGATCCGCGGAACCACGTTCAGCAGCACGCCCACGTCCTGGTACTGGATCGTGTTCACGATGTCGCCGTCGTCGGTGATGCGGCTGGAGGTGATGAACGGCACCTCCTGCCCCACGTTGATCTCCGCAGCCACGTTGTCGGCCGCGAGAATCTGCGGGCGGGAGAGCACCTCGAGGCGTCCCTGGCTCTGGAGCGCCCGGAACAGCAGGTTGAAATCGCCGCTGGTCACCGCGACGCTGAACCCGCCGAACAGGTCGAGTTGGCTCTGGACGCCGAAGTCCGTTCCCGTGCCGATTCGCCGGTCGTTCGGGCTTCCCACGTACTGCCATTCCAGGCCGAGCTCCGTCGAGTCGGTCAGCGTGACCTCTGCGAGCAGCACCTGGATGAGCACCTGCGGCTGCGGACGATCAAGCTCCTCGATCATCGCCTGGATGGTCTCGAAGTACCGCGGGCTCGCCGACAGCAGCAGCGTGTTCGAGTTCTCCGACTCGCCCTGGGTGGGCACGGACACGACCGCCACCTCTCGCTCGAGCATCCGCTGGGCGGCGCCGATCCCCTCGGTCCCGAGCGAGCTGGTCAGGCGTTCGCGCTCGCGGTCGAGGAAGGTCCGCATCGCCGTCTCGATATCGGCGGCCAGGGCGTTCTTGACGCGATAGACGCGGGTGACGCGCTCCTGTATCGGGCTGGCGTCGAGCCGGTCGATCACCTCGGCCGCCAGATCGACCGACTGCTTCGACCCGCCGACCAGCAGGCTGTTGGTCCGCACGTCGGTCGTGACGCTCAGGGCGTACTGCTCGGCGGAGCCGACCTTGAGCCCGCCGACGGGGGTCGGCTCGACCGGTCGCGTTGTCGCCAGGCGGTAGTCCACCGCGCGGGTCTGGTCGCCGGCGTCGAGGCGGAACAGTTCGCGGAGGATCTCGGCCATCTGGCGGCAGTCGGCGTTCTCGAGTTCGAAGACGCGGATCTCCGCCAGGCGCGGCGAGCTGGAGTCCAGCGCGTGGATCAGGTCCTTCAGCAGCGGGACGTTCTCCGACGGGGCGGAGACGACCAGCGAGTTGGTCCGCGGGTCGGGGGTGATCATCACGCCTTCCTGCAGCGCGCTGGTCACCAGCTCCTTGCCCTCCGTCGTGGTCGTCACGAACTGCAGCAGCGTCTGAAGGTTCGGGCTGCGGGCGGTCAGCGGCTTGGGCTTGTTGGTCAGCGCCTCGGTGAGGATGCCCGCCAGCTCCGCCGCGTCGGCGTTCTCGAGCTTGACCACGCGGATCTCGGTGACCCGCGTCGCCGTCTCGCTGTCGAGCTTGGCGACCAGCTCGCCGATGCGCTTCATGTCCGCCTCGCCCGCCGAGACGACGATCGCGTTGATCCGCTCGTCGACGCTGATGCCGACCCCCTCGGCCGCCTCGGCGCCCTGCGACTCGTACAGGCTGCGCAGCGTCTCGGCGACCTGCGTCGCGTCGGCCTTGCTCAGCGGGTAGACCTGCACCATCTCGCCCGGGCGCTCCGGCTCGGCGTCGAGTCGCTCGATCAGCGACGCGGCGAC
The DNA here is from genome assembly GCA_964483755.1 of uncultured Planctomycetaceae bacterium. Lineage (GTDB taxonomy): Bacteria > Planctomycetota > Phycisphaerae > SM23-33 > SM23-33 > CAZADC01. The sequence goes on from CAZADC010000010.1 coordinate 15,400, forward strand.
CTTCATGTCGTCCGCTGCGGCGCCGATGATCAGCGAGTTCGTCCGCGGATCCGCCAGCACGGTCACCGCCAGCTTCGTGTCGCCGCGGGCCACGCGCTGGTCGAAGAGCTGCTGCAGCGTCGACTGCAGCGCCGCGGCCGTCGCCTTGGACAGCTCGAACACGCGGAACTCCGTCGCCGCGGCGACCTGCTCGGCGTCGAGCCTGTCGATCATCTGCTCGACGGCGGCGAAGCTCTCCCGCCCGCCCGCGACGAGCAGCGTGTTCGTCCGCGCGTCGGGAATGATGCTGACCGGGATCGACCGCCCCGACGAGCCGCCTTCCTGCTCGGCCGCCCGCTTGGCGGCGAAGAACTGCTGCAGCGTGGGCGCCAGGCGGGTGGCGTCGGCGTGCTCGAGCACGTAGAGGCGCACGTCGCCCAGCCCGGCGAAGTCGTCCGAGGCGTCGACGCGGTCGATGATCTCCTCGATCACCGCGAAGTTCTCCCGGCTGGCGGAGACGATCAGCACGTTCGTCCGCGGATCGACGGTGATGGCGACCTTCTCCCGCGCCGCGACGGCGGCGTTGTTTCTCGCGGCGGCCGCCCCGGGCTTGTAGAGCCCCTGGCTGATGAGGTTCTGCAGCATCGTCGCGATCCGCTGGGCGTCGGAGTTCTCCAGGCGGTACATCCGCACGGCGCCCGTCTCGGCCGACGGCTCGACGTCCACCTTGTCCAGCAGCCCGCGGATCAGCTCCAGGTTCTCCGCGCTCGCCGAGACGATCAGCGCATTGCTCAGCGGGTCGGTCGCCACGTCCACGCGGTCCTGCGGCGCGGGCGTCTGCCCGGCCGGCGTCATGCTCGTCAGGCGGGCCTCAAAAATCTGCTGCACCGTCGGTCCGATCGCGCCGGCGTCGTTGTGCGTCAGGGGAATGACCGTCAGGCGCACGGCCGGGTCGGTCAGCTCGACGTCCAGACGCTTGAGCAGGCTCTCGACGATCCGGCTGTCGTCCTGGTTGGCGGCGATCAGCAGCGAATTGGTCCGCAGGTCGGGGATGATCACCGGTCGCTGGCGGCGCTGCTCGGGCGTACGGGCGGCCTGGTAGCGCTGATCGAACAGGTTCGACAGCGTGGTCGCCAGCGTCCCGGCGTTCGCCTCGGCAAGCGGGTGGAGCTGCACCTTTCCGCTGAGGGCGGCCTCGGCGTCGTCGAGCTGCTTCGCCAGGTCCGCCAGCAGCCTGTGCCCCTCGGGCGAGCCGCCGACGATCAGGCTGTTGCTGCGCGGGTCGGCGGTGACGATCATCCGCAGCGCCGCGGCGTCCTTCACGCCCAGCGACTCCTGGCGCGCCACGCGGGCGTCCATCATCTCCTGCAGCGTCGGCGCGAGGGACGCGGCGTCGGCGTTCTCGAGCCGCACGAGACGGATGTCCCGCAGCTCGACCGCCGTCTTCGCGTCGAGGCGCTTGAGCAGCGCCTCCAGCACGGCGAACGTCCTGTCGTTCGACCAGACGACCAGCGCGTTGGTCCGCGTGTCGACGGTGATCGTCGGACGGTCCTCGTCGCGGATGTACTCGGCATTCGGGCCGGTGTACAGCCCTTCGATCACCTGCTCGAGCCGCGAGGCGTCGGCGTTGTCCAGCGGGAAGATGCGGACGGAATTCATCGAGCCGACGCCCGGCACGTCCATTGTCCTGACCACGTCGGCGATCAGCGGCATCAGGTCGCTGCGGGCGGCCACGACGAGCATGTTCGTCGACGCGTCGGCCTGGATGGTGATCGCCGGGCGGGCCTTGGGGGTCTTGCTCTCGTGGGTGGCGCGTGGCTTGAGCACCGTCTTCAGGCGCGTCACCTGCGTCCGCACGCCCTCGCTCGCCGGCGTCGGCGAGCCCTCGGCGAACACCGACTGAAGCACCGGCGCGATCCGCGAGACGTCCGCGTTGTCCAGCTTGAACAGGCGAACCTCCGTGACCAGCTCGCCCTCGGCGCGGTCGAGGTCCTTGCAGATCAGCTCGGCCAGCGCGATCGACTCTTCGCTCCCGCTGAGCACGAGCGTGTTGGTCCGCAGGTCGGCCGAGACGTTCAGCGGCGCGACCAGCGCCTTTCCGCTGAGGCTTTCGGGCTCGGCGCGCCCCGCCGCCCCGGTGCCCGGCTGACCGGCGAGCCGCCGCCCCTGCGTGAACACCTCGCGAAGGATACCCGCCACCGTCTCCGCATCGGCCCGGTTGAGATGAATCAGGCGGACGTTGACCTGCTCGGCGATCGGGACGGTGTCGAGCAGCTCGACGATCGCCCGCATCGCTTTCAGGTTGTCCGGCGTCGAAGAGATCAGCAGCGCGTTGCTGCCCGCCTGCGCCGAGTCGGGCGTGATCTTGATCGGCTTGGTCAGGTCCAGCTCCGGAACCTTCTCGTCCAGCGTCGAACGGACCCGCAGCAGGCGGATCTGCTCCTGCAGCGCCCTCGCCTCGGGCGTCACCTGGTTCGCCGGCGACGGGCGGAGCATCTCGGTGAGCACGGCTGCGAGGCGCGTCGCGTCGGCCTTCTTGAGCGGGAGGACCAGCACGTCCGCCTCCGCGAACGCCGGCGCCTCGTCCAGCACCTTGATGATCTTCTCGACCTGCTCGAACACGTCGCCCCGGGCGGTGATGATGATCGACTTCGTCCGCTCGTCCGCCTGGGCGCTGACCGTCTGACCCGGACGCGCCGCGCGGACCTGCTGGAGCATCTGGTTGAGGATCGGCAGAACCTTCGTCGGCGAGGCGTTCGTCAGCGGGTAGATGCGGAACTCGACCTGCGGCGAGACCTCCTCCCGGTCGAGCTGCTCGATCAGCCCGGCGACCTCCTCCATCTTTTCCGGCGCGGCGGCGACGACAATCGCGTTCGACTGCGGCAGCGCCGTGATGCTCACCTGGTCGGCCGGGTCGTCCCGCTCCGCCACCGACCGGTACAGCGCCGACAGCGACGACGCCACCTGCGTGTTCGTGGCGTTCTCGAGCTGGAAGACGCGCAGCCCCTTGGCCGCCTTGCCTGCCGCCGCGTCGAGGGCCTCGGCAAGCTTCTGGATCGCCTCGTAATCCTCGTCCGACGCCTGCAGCAGAAGCGACTTCTGCCGCGCGAGCACCGTGGACTCCACCTTCCCCCCGCCGGACGACGGGTTGTTCCGTCGCCCGCGCGGATTGTTCGACGACTGTCCGTTGAAGATCTGGTCGATCGCCTTCTGCACCTCGTTCGGGTCGGCGTTCTCCAGCGTGATGACCCGCAGCATGCCCCGCGCGGGCTTCATCTCGTCCATCTGCGTGACCCACTGCGAGACCTGGCGGAACATCTCCTCGTCGGCCGCGACGACCAGCGCGTTGGCCCGCGCGTCGGCCGTGACGGCCAAGGGCTCGACGGGCTTCCTCGCACGCCGCGCCGCCTGGACCTGCTGGGCGTACAGGTTGCGGACCATCTCGGCCACCTCGCCCGCGTCGCCGTTGGTCAGCTTGACGATGTGCACCGCCGGCGCCGACGAAACCGACGCCTGATCGAGCTGCGTCGCCATGTTCATCAGCACGTCCAGATCGTCGGCGGGCCCGCTCATCACCACCGCATTGCTGCCCGGCTCGGCCGTCACGGTCAGCGGCGGTTCGCCCGATCGCCGCCCGCGCGACGGCGGCGTGATCTTGCTCAGCGCGGCCGCGATCTCACGAGCATCGGCGTTCTGAAGCAGGATGAACTCGCGCTTGACGCCGTCCGCGTCCTCGGTGTCCAGCTGCGACACCAGCGCCTCGACCTTCGCGAAGTTCGACTCCGACGCCGTCACGATCACCGTGTTGCTGTTCGGCTCCGCCACCGCCGTCACACGGTCCGCCGGGCCGATCCGCTGTCCCCGCGCCGGGGCGAACGCCCGAGAGACCGCGCTGGCCACCGACGACGCGTCCGCGTGAGACAGCACGATCGGACGGACCGACTGGCCCTTCTCGTCGGCCGCCGCGTCCAGCTCCCGGGCCATCGCAAGGTACTTCTCGACCGCAGCCGACGGGCCCTGGATCACCACCGCGTTGCTCGACTGCTCGAAGCCCGCCGTCACCTCCGGACCCCCGCTGCGACGCTCCGACTGGATCATCTGGCGAAGCATCGTCGACAGGTCCCGCGCCTCGGCGTTGCGAAGCACCAGGTACTGCGTCGAGCGACCTTCCGCCTGCTCGCCGTCCAGCTTCGCCACCAGCGACCTGACCTTCTCGAAGTTCTCCGCGTCCGACGTGACGATCAGCGTGTTGCTCGCCGCGTCCGCCACCGCCGTCACCTGCTCGCCGGGCTCCAGGCGGACGCCCCGAGGCGGCGCGAACGCCCGCGAGATCGTCTGCGCCACAGACTCCGCCGACGCACGCTCCAGCGCGATCGTCTGGACCGACGTGCCCGCCGCCTGCGTCGCCTCGTCAAGACGACCCGCCATCTCCACCACGCGGGCCACCTCGTCGCGCTGCCCGCTGACCAGCAGCGAGTTGCTCGCCGCGTCGCCCGCCACCGTCACGCCCCCGCCCCGACGACCCCGGCCGACCACGCGCGACAGCGCGCGGGACAGGTCGTCCGCCTTGGCGTTGGTCAACCGCACCACCTGAATCTCCACGCCCTTGGCGTCCTCGGTGTCCAGCTGCGACACCAGCGCCTTGACCTTCGCGAAGTTCGACTCCGACGCCGTCACGATCACCGTGTTGCTGTTCGGCTCCGCCACCGCCGTCACACGGTCCGCCGGGCCGATCCGCTGTCCCCGCGCCGGGGCGAACGCGCGACTGACAGCATTCGCCACCGACGACGCGTCCGCGTGCGACAGCACGATCGGACGGACCGACTGGCCGTCCGCGTCCGCGGCGGCGTCGTCGAGGTCGAGGACCATCTTCATCAGCTCGTCCAGCGCCCCGGCCGGGCCGCTGAGCAGCAGCGCGTTGGCGCCGGGCTCGGCCGCGACGACCACCTGCGAGTCGCCGCGTCCCATGCCGCGGGCGTTGCGGATGACCGGCGCGAGGGCGCGGACCATGTCGGCCGCGTCGGCGTTGCGGAGGACCATGAATTCGGTCCGCGCGCCGCCGGTGTCCGTGTCGAGCTTGGCCGCGAGCTCGCGGACGCGCTCGACGTTCTTCTCGCTCGCCGTGACGAGCAGGGCGTTGGCGCCCGGCTCGGCGACGATGGTGACCAGGTCCTCGGGGCTGACGCGCTGTCCGCGCGGGGGCGCGAACGCCTGGGTCAGGGCGCCGACGATCGACGACGCCTGCACGTGCTCGAGCGGGATGATCGTCGGGGCCTCCCGCCCGGCCGAGGGGGCGGCGTCGAGCTCGCCGGCGAGCTCGCGGATCTTCTCGAACGTCTCGTCGTCGGCGCGGACCAGCAGCATGCGGGCGCCCGCGCGGGCCTCGATGACGACGGATTCGGTCGAGCCGCCCCGACGGCCGCGGCCGCGCGACGTTCCGGCCGCGAAGACGCGGGACAGCGCCTCGGCGACCTCCGATGCGTCGGCGTTGTTCAGCGGGATCACCCGGACGGGGTACGCGTCGGAGGGGGCGACGTCCATCTCGCCGATGAGTCCGGCGATGATCTCGTGCTCCTCATCGGTCCCGCGGACCACGACGCTGTTGCTGCTGCGGTCGGCGGCGATGCGGAGCTGCTGGTCCGGCTGGCCGCGACGCCCGCGTCCGCCGTCGCCCGACATCGCCTGGGTCAGGGCGGAGGCGGCCTGGGCGGCGTCGGCGCTTTCGAGCTTGTAGACCCGGACGGTCCGGGCGTCGGCGGCCTGGGCGGTGTCGATCTGCTCGATCGCCTTCGCGACCAGCTCGTGCACGTCCGGCGGCGCGGAGACGATCACCAGCTTCGCCGCCTCGTCGCCGGTGACGACGACGGGCGCCTCGCGCTCGGCGGTCGGCCCCTTGCCCCGCGCCTTGTCGGAGAAGACCTCCTTGAGCTCGGCGACGGTGGCGGCGACGTCGGCGGTCGCGAGCGGGTACATGCGGATCGACGGCGTCGCCCCGGCGCCGGACTGGTCGAGCTCGCGGATGATCTCGCCGATCAGGTCCACCGCTGCCGTCGGAGCGGCGACGACGACGGAGTTGGTCTTCTTGTTGGCCGAGACGCTGATCATGTCGGGAATCTCGACCTGGGTGGTTCCCTCGGCGCGTCGCAGCTCGATGACGCGGCGGATCAACTCGGCACGCTGCTGCTGGGCGTTGTTGTTCTTGCCCTTCTGCTGCTTGGGCGGAGCGGCCGGGGTGAGGCGGAACAGGTCCTTGAGGTTCTCGGCCACCTCGGCCGCATCGGTGTTCTGGAGCGTGAAGACCCGCACCTCGGTGACGCTGGTGGAGACCTTGTCGAGCTCGCGGATGAGCTGCTCGATGATCTCGAAGTCCAGCGGCTTGGCGCGGACGATCAGGCTGCCGGTCCGCTGGTCGGCGACGGCCGTGATGACCGGCGGCGGGAGGGTCGGCTTCTTGCCCTTCTCCGCCGCCTGGGGCTTGGGGTTGAACAGCGCCTCGAGCGACTTGGCGACGGAGGCCGGGTCCGCCTGGGAGATATTGAACACTCGAAACTCGGCGCCCTCGCCGCCGGCGCTGAGCTGGTCGATGAGCGTCTGGAGCCCTTCGATGTCCTGGCGCGTGCCGGAGATCAGCAGCGAGTTGGAGGACTTGTCCACCGCGATGGTCACGGGCGGTCGCTGGGGAAGGTCCATCGGCTCGCCGCCGGCAACGCCCTCAGCGGGCGCCGTGGTCGGCCGGGTCGCCGGCGCGGTCGACGCATCCGCCGGGCGGGTCGCGGGCCCGCCGTCCGGCGCCGGCGCGTAGGACGGCAGGAGGTCCGGCTGTTTGTCGGGCTGAACCGGCAGCTCGTCGGCGACGATCACCTTCTGCCCGCTCATCAGCGAGTAGACGCGCTGGAGAGACTTCGCCATCCGCTCGGCGCGGGCCTGGGTGAGCGGAATGACGCGGACCTGCAGGCTCGTGTCCTCGGCCGCCTTGTCCAGCTTGGCGACCACCTGCCGCATCGTCTTGAGGTCCTCCTCCTTGCCGATGAGCGTCACGGCGTTGGCGTAGTAGTCCGGCTCGATAACGGGCCGGTCGGCGCCGCGGCGGTCGGAGTACATCGCCTCGAGCTTCATCGCCACGTCGGTGGCGTCGGCATTGGTCAGCCAGACGTACTCGACGTCGCGGAGCGTCCGCTCGGGCGCCTTGTCGAGGTTCGCCAGCAGCTCCTCGAGCATGGCGAAGTGGGCGGGGGTCGCGGTGACGACGAGGCTGTTTGTCCGCACGTCGGCCGTCACGGCGAACGGGGCGGACTGCCCGCGCCGCCCGCGCGACTGCTGGCGGAGGATGTCCTGGAACATGCGCCCGACGTTGGATGCGATCTCGGCCGCGTCGCCGTTGTCCAGCGGATAGACGCGGACATCCACGCTCGTGTCCGTGCCGTCGGCGTCGAGCTTGCGGATCATCTCGAGCACCCCGGGCAGGTCCGTCGACGGCCCGCGGACCAGCAGGCTGTTGGAGCTCTCCTCGGGCGTGACGCGGACCTGCTCGTCGTCGCCGCGGCGGCGCGCGTCGGCGCCCAGCGCCTCGTTGACGGCCCGCGCGAGCGTTGCCGCATCGGCGGTCTTCAGCTCGACGATCTGCACGCCCACGCCCTCGCCGGCCGACTCGACGTCGAACGTGGCGATCAGCTCGCCGG